>NZ_JACVTT010000032.1:0-46459 GCF_016624665.1 Stenotrophomonas sp. S39
CCGCCCCCCCCCCCCCCCCCCCCCGGCCCCCCCGGCCCCCCCCCGGGCGGACAAGGAAACGGAGGAATGTTGCATGCCCGCTCCGGGTGATATCCATGTCGTCCACAACGAACGCCTGCAGGCGTTCGTCGCCTACCAGCTGACCCACCAGGACGCGCGCGACGGCAGCCTGGCCGTGCTGACCCTGGACTGGACCGGCGCCACGCTGCCCGACCCGGCCGCGGTGGCGGCCATGCAGCCGGCGCGCTTCAACTACCTGCAACAGGACAACGCGCTGCACCACCTCGGGGTGGGCAAGCAGGTGCCGCGCGACTTCCAGCGCGTAGGCTGGCGCGCGCCCCTGGTCGACGCCGCGCCGAACCGGTTCGGCAGCTGGCCCGATGGATCGGAAATCGAACGCCAGCGCCACTGGGATGCACTGGATGCAGCCGCCACGCAGGCTTTCAAGCGCGCCGCCACCGCCGAGGACCGCACGGTACTGCTGGAACACGGCGACCACCCGGTGCGCCGCTGTGCCACCCGCCTCGATGGCGCGGCCATGAACCTGGCCCCGTCATTGCACCTGTTCGATGCCCTGCCCCTGCTCACCCGGCTGGACATCGGCGCGCCGGTGCCCGGCCTGCTGCCGTGGCTGCGCACGCGGCCGCTGATCCACACGCTGGATATCAGCCACACGCAGGACACCACGCTGGACCTGCGCGGCACCGGCCTGGTCCAGGCCAGCATCGATGCCACCGGCCTGCACCACCTGCACCTCAACCACGGCCTGTCCCGGCTGACCCTGCACGGCACGATCACGCCCGGCCTGGTCATCGAAGGCGAGGATGATGGCCGCTGGCTGACGCTCATCACTGCCGATGCCACGCTGCGCTGGTCCGGCCTGGCGGCGCTGGGTGCGCTGCAGCTGCGCGACGTGCGCGAACTTGATGGTGGGCGCATCACCGAACGCTTCCCGCAGCTGCGTGCGCTGCATGTCACCGGCGCGCCCGCCGTGCTGCACGGCCTGCAGCGGCTGGGCGAACTGCAGCAGCTGCATACCCTCAGTGCCAGCGACGTGTTCCCGCCGGAGGATGCGGTGTTTCCTGCACCCGGCTGCTGGCCGCGGCTGTGCCGGCTGTGGCTGGCCAGCGTGCCCGCTGCACTGGGCGCGGCGATCAGGAAGGCCTACAAGCGCGAGGTCGCCGGTGGCCTGGACCTCGCTGTCACCCAGCTGCGCACGCCGGACTGGCTGGCTGCCAACCTCGACAATCCGTTCCGTGATTGGGACGGCAGCGCGCAGGTCAGCAGCGCGCAGGCGAAGGCGGCGGCCACGCTGTATCGCAAGGCCTGCAGCGAGGCGCTGAAGCTGGCCTCGGAAAGCGGCGACGCAGCGGCCGTGACGGAGGCGCTGGCGCAGGTGGGACGCACCTACACCGAAGGCTTCAACGCGCTGGATCGTCGCAGCGGCTTCATCGAAACCGAGGAACGCGAGCAGATCTACACCGCCTGGCTGGGCATCGTCGATGCGGTGGAAGCACGCAGCGGAATCGCGCTCGACCGCGAGGCATTGCGCGCGGCGATGAACGAGGTCAGGACGTTCTGAGGGCATCCGCCGGGCATGGCCCGGCGAGCGCAGCGGCAGCGGCATCAACCGCGTGCGGCCCACCACACGCGCAGCAGCGTGCGCACCGGGGTCGCTTCAATCGGCTTGCCGGCCGCCTGTGCGGCCACGCGGGCGCGGGCCAGGCTGGCCCAGACGCGGCGCGCGCGCGGACCGGGTACGCGGGTGCCCCAGCCCTTCAACAGAGCCTGTGCCCACCGCTGCGCGGCGGTGCTGGCGTCCTGGTCCAGCAGGCTGCGCGGCACACCGGCCACGCCGGCATCCTGCAGGCGCTGGGCCAGGGTCTGCAGCTGCACTGCACGGCCGGCGCCCTTGCGCGGCGTGTCGTTGAACAGCACCGCTTCCACGGCGGCAACCGCTTCGGCGTAGTTGGCCAGCGCGCGCTCGGCGCTGGCGGCATCGAGGGCAACCGTGCGCGCCTCGACCAGGTCCGGCAGCGTCCCGGCCAGCTGCGCCCACGGCGCACGCACCGGCTCCAGCAGGCGGCCCAGCGGATGGCGCGAACGCTGTCCTGCCCAGCTGCGCAGCTCCTCGCCCCACCACGCCAGCTTGGCGTCGGCCGGCAGCGGGTCGCCGCTGGTGTTGAGCATGTCGTCGAACTCCTGCAGCAGCGCAAACCACGCCACCGCGAGCTCGCGTTGCGATTCGGCCACGAACGGGGCGGCCACCGACCATTCCGGCCAACGGCTGCGCCACTTGTCGAGGAAACTGTCCAGCGCGGTACTGCTCACTACGTCATTCCTTACGGCTGTGCCGGGGCTGCCGGCCGGGTCGGCCAGAGACTGGCCAGTTGCAGAAGTTCGGCGTTTTCCACCAGCACGTCGGCCTGCCAGGCCAGCGGATCGTCGCTGTGCAGGCGGTAGCCCCACAGCGCCGCCACCGAGGGCATGGCCGCCGCGCGCGCGGCGATGATGTCGCGCTCGTCGTCGCCCACGTACACGCAGTCTTCGGCGGCGATGCCGATCGCCTGCGCGGCATGCAGCAGCGGCAGCGGATGCGGCTTGCGCTCGGCCAGGCTGTCACCGCCCACCAGCACCGCGCAGCGCTGCTGCCAGCCCTGTTGCGGCAGGATCAGGCGCGCCAGGTATTCCGGCTTGTTGGTGACGATGCCCCACACGGTACCTGCGGCGTCCAGCGCGGCGAGCATGCCGGCCACGCCGTCGAACAGCACCGCGTGCTGGCCGATCAGCGCTTCATAGCGCTGCAGAAACTCGGGAATCAGGGCATCGCGCTCGGCCGCGTCCAGATCCGGGAAGGCGGCGGTCAACATCGCACGCGAGCCCTTGGACACCACCGGGCGCAGCTGCGCCGGGTCGATCGGCGCACGCCCGCGCCCGGCCAGCATCGCATTGCAGGTGGCGACGAAATCCGGCGCACTGTCCAGCAGCGTGCCGTCCAGGTCGAACAGCACCGCCCGCGGGAAGCTGGCCGTGGTCATGCAGGCTTGACCGCGTAGGCCAGGTAGTTGATGTCGGTGCGGCTGCTCAGGCGGGCATGGTTGCGCCACGGCTCATAGGCCATGCCGCTCACATCCACCAGCTGCACATCGGCCTCGCGCAGCCAGCGTGCCAGCTCGGCCGGCTTGATGAATTCCTGGTAGTGGTGGGTGCCCTTGGGCAGCAGCCGTGCCACGTACTCGGCGCCGACAATCGCCACTGCGAACGCGGCAGCGGTGCGGTTGATGGTCGACAGGAACAGGTGGCCACCGGGCTTCAGCAGGCGCTTGCAGGCCTCGATGATCGCGCCCGGATCGGGCACGTGCTCGAGCATTTCCATGCAGGTGACCACGTCGAAGCTGCCCGGCTGTTCGGCGGCCAGGTCCTCGGCGGCCTGCACCCGGTAATCGACCTTGGCGCCGCTTTCCAGCGCATGCAGGCGCGCCACCTTGACCAGCTCCGGGGCGAGGTCAATCGCGGTGACGTCGGCGCCGGCCTGGGCCAGTGCTTCGCTCAACAGGCCACCACCGCAGCCGATGTCGAGCACGCGCGCACCGCGCAACTGCACGCGGTCAGCCACGTACTTCAGGCGTACGGGGTTCAGCGCATGCAGCGGCTTCTGCGGGCCGTCAGCGTCCCACCAGCGGTTGGCCAGTGCGGCGAACTTGTCCAGCTCGGCCTGATCGAAATTGGAGGAAGCGTGGGGGGCAGTCATGAGAAAGTCCTTGCAGCGCCGGGGTTCAGGCGCGGATATGACGGATGCGCTCGCGCCACTGGCGCGCGTTGGCGATGATGCCCGGCAAGTCCATGCCGACCAGCTCGCGCTGCACCAGCTTGGGCTTGCCGGCAATCCAGACATCGCTGACCTGCTGGCGGCCGGTGGCGTATACCAGCTGCGACAGCACGTTGTGCAGCGGCTGGGTTTCCAGCGCGGACAGGTCGACGCAGACCAGGTCGGCCTGCTTGCCGACTTCGATCGAGCCGATGCGTTCGCCGAAGCCCAGCGCGCGGGCACCGCCCAGGGTGGAGGCGCGCAGCGTGGTGGCCGCATCCAGCGCGGTGGCATCGTCGGCCACGGCCTTGGCCAGGATCGCCGCCGTGCGGTTCTCGCTGAACATGTCCAGGTCGTTGTTGCTGGCGCAGCCGTCGGTGCCGATGGCCAGGTTCACGCCGGCGCGCTGCAGGGCGCAGGCCGGGCAGAAGCCGGAGGCGAGCTTCAGGTTCGATTCCGGGCAATGCACCACGCTGACGCCACGCTCGGCGCAGAGGTGGATTTCGGCGTCGGTCAGCTGGGTCATGTGCACCGCGATCAGGCGGTCGTTGACCAGGCCGAGGCGATCCAGCCGCGCCAGCGGGCGCTGGCCGTGCAGCTTGATCGAATCGTTGATCTCCTGCGCGGTCTCGTGGGTGTGCAGGTGCACCTGCATGTCGAGCTGGTCGGACAGCATCCGCACCCGCTCGAAATTGGCATCGTTGACCGTGTACGGCGCATGCGGCGCGAACGCGGTGCCGATCAGCGGATCGGTGCGCCACTGATCGTGCAGTTCACCGGCCTTGGCGAAGTACTCGTCGTCGGTCTTGGCCCAGGCGGTGGGGAAATCGATGATGACCGCGCCGACCAGCGCGCGGAAACCGTGCTTCTTGTAGACCGCGGCCTGCACGTCGCCGAAGAAGTAGTTCTCGTTGGCGCAGGTGGTGCCGCCGCGCAGCATCTCGGCGATGGCCAGGATGGTGCCGTCGGCGACGAATTCAGGGCCGATCACCGCCGCTTCCACCGGCCAGATGTGCTGCTGCAGCCAGGTCATCAGCGGCAGGTCGTCGGCGACGCCGCGCAGCAGGGTCATCGGGTTGTGCGTGTGCGCGTTGACCAGGCCGGGCATCAGCGCCGCGTCGGGGCGGCTGACCACCTGTGTGGCGCGGAAACGCGCGCGGGCCTCGGCTCGCGGCAGGATGGCGACGATTTCGCTGCCACGCACGGCGACAGCATGGTCTTCCAGCACCACCGCATGCGGCTCGATCGGAACGACATAACCGGCTTCGATGAGCAGGTCGCAGGCTTCGGGGAGGTGCGGGCTATCGCTCATGCGGGCTCACTGGCTATTGGAGAAGGGCCTGGCGGGAGGCGGTAGCGCCGGGCCGTGCCCGGAAAGCCGAGCATGGCTCGGCTCTACAGGTAATCCGGCTGCGCCGGATTACTTGACGCGCGCGGAGTATTCGCCCGAGCGGGTATCAACCTTGACGATTTCATCCTGGTTGACGAACAGCGGCACGCGGACCACGGCGCCGGTTTCCAGGGTGGCCGGCTTGCCGCCGCCGCCCGAGGTGTCGCCACGGACGCCCGGATCGGTCTCGGTGATCTTCAGTTCGACGAAGTTCGGCGGCTGCACGAAGATCGGCGAACCGTTGAACAGGGTGACGATGCAGGACTCTTCGCCCTTCAGCCACTTCTCGGCGCCGCCCATGCCGGCCTTGTCGGCCTGGACCTGCTCGAAGGTTTCCGGGTCCATGAAGTGCCAGTACTCGCCGTCGCTGTACATGTAATCCATGTTGGTATCGACAACGTCGGCCACTTCCACGTCATCGGTGGCCTTCATGGTCATTTCCACGGTGCGGCCCGAGCGGATGAAGCGATAGCGCACGCGGGTGAAAGCCTGGCCCTTGCCCGGCTTGATGAACTCGGTCTCGGAGATGACGGCCGGTTCATTGTTGACCAGGATCTTCATCCCGTTCTTGACATCGTTCATGCCCGCAGTGGCCATGCTCAAGCTCCTCAAATGGCGAAACCGCCGCGCGTGCGGCGAGCCGGTAGAATGGAAAACCCACCGGAACCCCGGTGGGCAACTGTTTATGCCCCCATGATAACCGCAGGCCCCCTCTCCATGCAGCTTTCCGCCTTCCCCCGGCCCCAGTCGCCAGGCGCGCCCGCGCGCTGGCAGCAGCTCTGGCGCCAGGCGCTGCGCGACCCGCACGCCCTGCTGGCCCGGCTGCAGCTGGACCCGGCGGCGCTGGGGGTCTCGGAGGCGGCCATGGCCCAGTTCGCCCTGCGCGTGCCGGAAGGCTTCGTGGCGCGCATGCGCCCCGGCGATGCGGCCGACCCACTGCTGCGCCAGGTGCTGCCGATCGACGAGGAAATGCGTCCGGCGCCCGGGTTCAGCTTCGACGCGGTGGGCGATGGCGCGGCGAAGAAGGCCACCGGGGTCATCCAGAAGTACCGTGGCCGGGCCCTGCTGGTGGCCACCGGCAGCTGCGCGATCAACTGCCGCTACTGCTTCCGCCGCCACTTCGACTACGGCGCGGAAAACGCCGCCAAGGGTGGCTGGCAGGAGGCCGTGGCGGCCATTGCGGCCGATCCGGACATCGACGAGGTGATCCTGTCCGGCGGCGATCCGCTGTCGCTGGCCACGCACAAGCTGGCCGAGCTGACCGACGCCCTGCGCCAGATACCGCACATCCGCCGCCTGCGCATCCACACCCGCCTGCCGATCGTGCTGCCCGAGCGCGTGGACGAGGAGCTGCTGGCCTGGCTGGGCAGCCTGCCGTGGCCGCTGGCCATCGTGGTGCATGCCAACCATGCCAACGAATTCGATGCCAGCGTGGATGCCGCGATGGCACGCCTGCGCGACCTTGGCGCACAGCTGCTGAACCAGGCTGTGCTGCTGCGCGGGGTCAACGACAGCGTGCAGGCGCTGCAGGACCTGAGCGAGCGCAGCTTCGCCGCAGGCGTGCTGCCGTATTACCTGCACCAGCTGGACAAGGTCGAGGGCGTGGCCCACTTCGAAGTGGACGACACCCAGGCCAAGGCCCTGATCGCCGGCCTGACCGCGCGCCTGTCCGGCTATCTGATCCCGAAGCTGGTGCGCGAGCTGCCCGGCGACCCCAGCAAGCGCCCGGTGTAAGCGCACGACCGGGCGGTAGATCCACGCCATGCGTGGATGGGCTTCCTGGCCGAAGCAGCCACGCATGGCGTGGCTCTACTGCTCGCAGCCGCGCAGGGCCGGTAGATCCACGCCATGCGTGGATGGGCTTCCAGGCCGAAGCAGCCACGCATGGCGTGGCTCTACTGCTCGCAGCCACGCCGGGCCGGTAGATCCACGCCATGCGTGGATGGGCTTCCTGGCCGAAGCAGCCACGCATGGCGTGGCTCTACTGCTCGCAGCCGCGCAGGGCCGGTAGATCCACGCCATGCGTGGATGGGCTTCCTGGCCGAAGCAGCCACGCATGGCGTGGCTCTACTGCTCGCAGCCGCGCAGGGCCGGTAGATCCACGCCATGCGTGGATGGGGTGTCAGAGGCCCGAATCGATCATCCGCACCACTTCGGTGGCGGTGACCGGGTGGCTCAGCCAGTAGCCCTGGCCCAGGTCGCAGCCGCGCTGGGCCAGCAGTTCGAACTGCGCTTCCTGCTCGATGCCCTCGGCCACCACGGTGATGCCCAGTGCATGGGCCATGGCGATGATCGCCGTGGTCAGCGCCAGGTCGTCCGGGTCGCGCTGCATGTCGGCCACGAAGCTCTTGTCGATCTTCACGCCGTCCACCGGCACCTGGCGCAGGTGGCTGAGGCCGGAGAAGCCGGTGCCGAAGTCATCCAGCCAGACCTTCACGCCGGTGCGGTGCAGCTTGTCCAGCAGCTGCGCGGCCAGCATCTCGTCACCGATCACCGCGGTTTCGGTCAATTCCAGGTGCAGGCGCGAGGACGGCAGCCCCGATTCGTGCAGGCACTGCGCCACCAGCGCCGGCAGTTCGCCGCCACGCAGCTGGCGCGGCGACACGTTCACGGACACGAACAGTTCGTCGCCGGCTGCGCCACGCGGCCACTGCGAGGCCTCCATGCAGGCCGCACGCAGCACCTTCGGGCCGATCACCTCGATCAGGCCACTCTGCTCGGCCACTTCGATGAACACCGACGGCGGGATCGTGCCCAGGGTCGGGTGCTGCCAGCGCAGCAGCACTTCCACGCCCACCAGGCGGCGGTCGCGCATGCGGAAGATCGGCTGGTAGGCCAGGCGCAGCTCGCCGCGCTCCCAGGCACCGCGCAGCTCCTGCTCCATGTGCACGCGGCGCTCGACCGCGTGGTCCATCGCCCGGCTGTAGTAGCGGTAGCAGTTCTTGCCGGCCATCTTCGCCTGGTACATGGCGATGTCGCCGTTCTTCAGCAGCGTGGTGGCGTCGGCGGCATCGTCCGGGTACAGCGTCACGCCGATCGAGGTGCCCAGGAACAGCTCCCTGCCCTGCACCACCAGCGGCTTGCCCAGCTCGCGCACCAGCACTTCGGCCAGCAGCCGGGCATTGGCAGCCACGTCGCCATCGCCGACCAGGATGACGAACTCGTCGCCACCGAAACGCGCCAGCAGCGCGTCGTCGCCGCCCGCCTCGGCCACGGCATGGCCGATGCGCTGGGCGAACTGCAGCAGCGCCTCGTCGCCCGCCTCGTGGCCCAGCGTGTCGTTGACCCGCTTGAAATCATCGATGTCGGCAAACAGCAGGCCCAGCCGGTGCTTGGATGCCCGCGCGGCCATCAGCCGGTGGTCCAGCGCCTCACGGAACGCGAGGCGGTTGGTCAGCCCGGTCAGCGCATCGGTGTAGGCCATGTGCCGCACTTCGCGGTCGTGGCGGGCAATCGCATCGCGCATGCGGGCAAACCCGCGCACCAGCTCGCCGACCTCGTCGTCACGGGTGTTTTCCCGCAGCGGTGCCTGGTAGTCACCGGCCTCGATACGGCGTGCGGCGGCGGCCAAGTCCCGGATCGGCGCCACCAGGGTGCGTTGCACGTACAGGATGACAACCACCCCGATCACCACCAGCAGGCCCAGCATCAGCAGCAGCCAGCCCAGGTGGCGGCTGCCGACCTGCTGCAGGCGCTCGCCGAGGGTGGCGTTGGCGGCCAGCTCGCGCTCCCGCACTTCATCCAGCGCCATGCCCACGCGGACGCCGCCGATGCGCTGCTTGCCGACCATGATCGGCATGGTGTTGTCGAGCACGGTGGCCGACTGCTGTACCACCAGGCCCTGCGCGGCGGTCGCCGCCGCGGCCAGCGGGTCGGTCATCGGCTTGCCGAAGCCGGGCACGCCGACCGAGCCGTCATGCACCAGCCGGCCCTTGCCGTCGAACACCAGCACATAGCGGATGACCGGCTGCCGCGAGGTCGAGCGCACCAGCGCGCCCACCTGGCCCAGATCGTTGTAATAGAGCGGGTTGGCCAGCGAATCGGACAGCTCGCGCGCCAACGCCTCGCCGCGGCTGCGCACGCTGCGGTCGAACAGTTCATGGATGACGCCGCCGCTGAGGCTCTTCACCTCGCTCTGCATCGTCGCCTGGCGGCCCAGCAACACCGCCAGGATCGCCACCACCACCAGCATCGCCCCGCCCATCGCGAGCAGGAAACGGGCCTGCATCCCCGAGCCGAGCCACTTCATGCCACTTCCATCCGTACGTGTCCCGACTGCACTGCCCATTCCAATCCACTCCACCGCGCATGCGCGGCCGCCGGACGCTGCAGCAGCGCCCGGCCCCTCATTGTTTCTGTGACCTTGTCGATCCGATACCACGCCCGAAGCATCTCCGCCGCGGCCGTGGCCGCGCGGACAGGCCGCCATGGAACCAGGCTCAGCAATCCCCACTGCGTTGCCTTGCATGAAGCCGACACAAGCATCATCCCCCCAGGGTATCCAGACAGACTACCCGAAAAAATGAGAACGTCGTCAGCCTTCCTTGCCGTGGTTCCCGGCCAGCCGCGCCATGCGCTGGGCATCGGCCAGGATGCCGCGCAGCAGGCGCACTTCCTGTTCACTCGGCTCGCTGCGCAGGAACAGGCGGCGCAGCTTGCGCATGGCCGATTCGGGCGCACGGCCCTTGTGGAAATCGATCTCGTCCAGGGTGTCGCCAAGCTGGGCGAAGAAGCTCTCCATCTGCTCATGGCTGGCCACCGGTTCACGGGAACCAGCCTCGGCCTCCACCGCCGGCTGCGCGCCCAGCAGCTGCATGCGCGTTTCATAGGCCAGCACCTGCACGGCGGCCGCCAGGTTGAGCGAGCTGAACGCCGGGTCGGACGGGATATGCACCGCCGCATGGCACAGCTGCAGCTCTTCGTTGGTCAGGCCGGTGCGCTCACGGCCGAACACCAGGGCCACTTCGGCGCCCTCGCCGGCCTTGGCCACGGCCCGGGCGGCGGCGTCGGACGGCAGGTACTCCTCCAGCTGGACCCGGCGTGCACGCGCGGTGCAGCCCAGCACCAGGGTGCAGTCGGCGACGGCTTCGGCCAGGGTGGCCACCACCGGGGCGTCGCCGAGCACGTCTTCGGCACCGGCCGAGCGGCGGAAGGCCTCCTCGTCCAGCGGCTTCTCGGGGGCGACCAGGACCATGCGGGCCAGGCCCATGGTCTTCAGGGCACGGGCGGCAGCGCCCATGTTGCCGGGGTGCTGGGTCCCGACCAGGACGAATCGGAGGCGGGTGGCGGCGGAAAACTGGGACATGAACAGGGAAATGTCGAGCTGGACGAAGACCAATGGTAAACTGTGCGGCCGGCCACTGCGCCGGACCCGCTCTTTTCCCCCGCCAGCCCTACCTCTTCTGCCTTTCCGGGAGCCCACGCCATGCAGAAACCCGCCGTCACCGTCATGGTCAAGGCCGCCCGCCTCGCCGGCAACGTCCTGTTGCGCAACATCAACAAGCTCGAGGCGCTCAATGTGGTGCAGAAGGGCCGGATGGATTACGCCAGCGAAGTCGATGCCGACGCTGAAAAGGTGATCGTCAAGGAACTCAAGCGCGCCTACCCCGAGTACGGCGTGTTCGGCGAAGAAGGCGGCGTGCAGGGTGGCCACCGCAACATGTGGGTCATCGACCCGCTGGACGGCACCAGCAACTACCTGCGCGGCGTGCCGCACTACTGCGTGTCGATCGCCCTGGTCGAGAACGGCGAGCCGACCGATGCGGTCATCTTCGATCCGCTGCGCAATGAACTGTTCACCGCCAGCCGTGGCGCCGGTGCCGTGCTCAACGACCGCCGCATCCGCGTGGCCGACCGCAAGGACCTGGGCGGCACCATGATCCACACCGGCTTCGCCCCGCGTGAGCGCGCCCGTGCCAGCGCCCAGCTGAAGGCCGTCGACGCCCTGCTGGTGCAGGCCGAGGACATCCGCCGCAGCGGTTCGGCCGCCCTGGACCTGGCCTACGTGGCCTGTGGCCGCGCCGACGCCTACTTCGAAGCCGGCGTGAAGGCCTGGGACATCGCCGCTGGCGTGCTGCTGGTCCGCGAAGCCGGCGGCAAGGTCTGCGACTTCAAGGGCGCGACCCTGGCCCGCATGGACAACCGTGGCCCGGACACCCAGCAGGTCGTCGCCGGCAACCTGAAGGTGGCCGAGTCGCTGCAGAAGGTGCTGGTCAACACCGGCTACGCGGCCGAGTTCGACGCGAAGTTCTAAGCGTCCAGGCAGCGCGGTTCACTGAAACGGCACCTGCGAGGGTGCCGTTTCTGTTTGTGCCGCACACGCTTCGTAGAGTCGAGCCATGCTCGACTGCTTCTGCGTTCAGGGATCGATATCGCGGAAGCCCTGCTCGTCGAGCACCGCCTGCACCTTGCCGGAGCGCTCGTCGATGATGCGCAACCCCGCGGGGGGTGCATCGCTGCTGCCGGTCAGCACGTAGGCCGCGCAATGCGCCAGCAGATAGCGGTGCTGCCAGGGAACGTTGTTCCAGGTCTCCATGGTCATCACGTTGCCGCCGCGCTTGCCCGCGTGGCGCAGGCTGATGACGCCGTACCGCTCGCTGTCCCTGATCAATTCGGGGCAGAACGAATGCATGGAGGGCGGAAACGGGGGAGACGGGCCATCCGGCCCCTTGTCACGCGCAACGGCCGATGCGCTTGCCACCAACAGCAACGGAAGCCAAACCCTGGCGTATCGCATGGATCTCTGTCCTTGAGCATTGCCGATATGCGGCGCTGGGACGTTAGCACGGGCGCATTGCCAGCGCCGCAGACAAAAAAACGCCCGGCACCAGGCCGGGCGTTCGTGTTTCCAGATTCAGCCCGACGCTTACGCGGCAGTCGAAGCGCGCAGCGCGGCGATGCGCTCTTCCAGCGGCGGGTGGCTCATGAACAGCTTCTTCGCCGTCGAACCGGCAATGCCGAAGGCCGCGATCTGGGTCGGCAGCGTGCTCTGGCCGTGGTTGAGCTGCAGGCGCTCCAGCGCGGCAATCATCTTCTGGCGGCCGGCCAGCGAGGCACCGCCGGCGTCGGCGCGGAACTCGCGGTGGCGCGAGAACCACATCGAGATCATCGTGGCGAACAGGCCGAACACCATCTCCAGCACGAACACGATGATGAAGTAGGCGAAGCCACGGCCGCCGCCTTCGCGGTTGCCCGACAGCGCGCTGTCGATGACGCCGCCGACCACGCGGGCCAGCACGATCACGAAGGTATTCAGCACGCCCTGCAGCAGCGCCATGGTGATCATGTCACCGTTGGCGACGTGGGCGATCTCGTGGCCCAGCACCGCTTCGGCCTCGTCTTCGCTCATGTTGTGCAGCAGGCCGGTGGACACCGCCACCAGCGCGTTGTTGCGGTTGGCACCGGTGGCGAACGCGTTGATTTCCGGACCGTCATACACGGCCACTTCGGGCATGCCGATGCCGGCCGCCTTGGCCTGGCGCTCGACGGTGGCCAGCAGCCAGCGCTCGGTCGGGTTGCGCGGTTCGGTGATGACCACCGCGCCGGTGGAACGCTTGGCCATCCACTTGGACAGCAGCAGCGAGATGAAGGAACCACCAAAGCCGAAGATGCCGGCCATGACCAGCAGGCCGCTCATCGAACGGGAGTCCACGCCCAGGATGGACATCACGATGCCGGCGAGGATCAGCACCGCAAGGTTGGTGGCCAGGAAGAGGGCAATGCGGGTAAACATGGGAGATTCCGGCTCGGAAGGGGTCGATATCTGCCAATTTGCGGTGCAGTCAGCTTGAATTCAAGCGCCAACCTGACCGACGATTCAGCCAGCATGACCTCGCCTATTCCCTGCGGCCGCTTTGCGCCCTCGCCCACCGGCCTGCTCCACCCCGGTTCCCTGCTCGCCGCCCTCGGCAGCTGGCTGCTTGCGCGCCATCACGGCGGCCTGTGGCGGCTGCGCATCGAGGATGTCGACCCACCCCGCACCGTCGCGGGCGCGGCGCAGTCACAATTGCAGGCGCTGGCCGCCTTCGGCCTGGATCACGACGGCGACGTGCTCTGGCAGAGCGAACGGGGCGATGCCTACCAGGCCGCGCTGGACGTGCTGCTGGCCAGCGGCCTGGCCTTCGTCTGCCACTGCAGCCGCAGCGAAGTGGCCGCCAGCGGCGGCATCCACCATCGCTGCGTGGCGCGGCAACCGCGACCGGACCCCGCCGTCCGCTTCCGCGTGCCACCGGGCAGCGTGGTGCAGTTCGAGGATGGCCTGCGCGGCCTGCAGACCCAGGATGTGCACGCTGACGTCGGCGATTTCGTGCTGCGCCGCGCCGATGGCTGCTGGGCCTACCAGCTGGCCGTGGTGGTGGACGACGCCGCGCAAGGCGTCACCGAAGTGGTGCGCGGCGCCGACCTGCTCGATTCCACCGCGCGGCAGATCCTGCTGCAGCAGTCGCTGGGGCTGGCAGTGCCGCGCTACTGGCACCTGCCCCTGCTGCTGGATGCGCCCGGCCACAAGCTGTCCAAATCGCTGGCCGCGCTGCCGGTGGACAGCGCGCGGCCGGTACCGGTGCTGCGCCAGCTGTGGCAGCTGCTGGGCCAGGCGCCGGCTGCGCTGGAGGGCATCGACGAAGTGCACCCCCTGCTGGCCGCCGCGCGCCGGGCCTTCGACCCCCAGCGGCTGCCACGCAGCGACATCCTGCTGCCACCGGGCGCACTTTCCGCGCCGATGTTGCAGAATCCCCTTTCCCCCACCTGAAACCCGGACAGCATTCCATGACTTCTCGCGTCGCACTGGTCACCGGCGGAACCGGCGGCATCGGCACCGCCATCTGCCAACGCCTGGCCGACCAGGGCCACCGGGTCGCCACCAATTACCGCGACGAGGCCAAGGCCCGCGCCTGGCAGCAGGCCATGACCGAACGCGGCTACAACGTGTCGATCTTCCCCGGCGATGTGTCCGACCCGGACAGCGCCGAAGCGCTGATCCGCGCGGTTGAAGCCGAGCTGGGCCCGGTCGAGATCCTGGTCAACAACGCCGGCATCACCCGCGACACCACCTTCCACCGCATGCGCGCGGACCAGTGGCACGACGTGATCAACACCAACCTCAATTCGGTGTTCAACGTCACCCGCCCGGTCATTGAAGGCATGCGCCGCCGCGGCTGGGGCCGGGTCATCCAGATCAGCTCGATCAACGGCCTGAAGGGCCAGTACGGCCAGGCCAACTACGCCGCGGCCAAGGCCGGCATGCACGGTTTCACCATCTCCCTGGCGCGCGAGAACGCCGGCTTCGGCATCACCGTCAACACGATCTCGCCGGGCTACGTGGCCACCGACATGGTGATGGCGGTGCCGGAGGAAGTGCGCGCCAAGATCATCGCCGACATCCCCACCGGGCGCCTGGGCAAGCCGGAGGAAATCGCCTACGGCGTGTCCTTCCTGGTGGCTGACGAGGCCGCCTGGATCACCGGCAGCAACCTGGACATCAACGGCGGCCACCACATGGGCTGGTAAGGCCGCGCAGGCACCGGCAGCGGGCACGCGAAGGCCCCCTGCCGTTGGTCATGCTGCGCAGCACGCAAACCCTTGCTGCGCAACATGATCGGGCGTGAAACCCAAGCCCGGCGGGGGCTGCGGCGGTTGCCAAGGCTTGTGCACTGCGCCATGCTGCACGTCTACAGTGACGAGTGACCGCTTCATGGCTGCGACCCGCATCATCAAGAAGTATCCGAACCGCCGTCTCTACGACACCGAAATTTCCAGCTACATCACCATAGAGGATGTGCGCCAGCTGATACTTGACGGTGAAGACTTCGAGGTCCGCGACGCCAAGAGCGGCGATGACCTGACCCGTTCGGTCCTGCTGCAGATCATCGCCGACCAGGAACAGGACGGCGAACCGATGCTGTCCACCCAGCTGCTGAGCCAGCTGATCCGCTTCTACGGCGATTCGCTGCAGGGCTTCATGGGCAACTACCTGGAGCGCAGCATGCAGGTCTTCCTCGACCAGCAGCAGCAGTTCCGCCAGCAGATGGGCAACCTGCTGGGCCAGACCCCGTGGGCGATGATGAACCAGCTGACCGAACGCAACCTGGAGCTCTGGCAGGAATTCCAGCGCAACATGGGCACCGGCTTCGGCGGCCCGCGCCCCGGCGGTACGGGCACCGGCACCGGCACCAAGCCGAACGAGCCGGGTACCGGCACCGGCACCGGCGGCAAGACCCGGCGCTGAGGCCACCGCCCAGCCCGAAACGAAGACGGCGCGCCCTGTGGCGCGCCGTTTTGTTTTGGATGCCGGCATCCCAGCGGGTAGAGTCGACCGTTGGTCGACTATCGCGAAGCGCGGGCATTTCCGCCATCCGACCGAAAAGCAGTCGACCAACGGTCGACTCTACCCTCAACGCTTCGGCTTGCACCCCGTGCACACGCGCTCGACCTTGTAGCCCTTGGCCTTCAACTTTTCCACAACGCCGTCGCTGCCCAGCAGGTGCAGGCCGCCGACCACCACCAGCGTGCCGCCCTGGCCATCCTGCAGGTACGGCAGCAGCTTGGGCACCCAGGCATCGTTGCGCGCGGTGTTGATGCGCTGGTAGAGCTGCGGGTACTGCTGGCGCATTTCCACCGCCATCTTGTTCCACAGCAGGCGGTCATCGCCACGGCGCCAGGCGTCGTGCAGCATCAGCGACTGCGCATCGCCCTTCTCGGCCTGGTCAAGCGCTTCGGCCATCATCTGCCGCTGCTCCTGCAGGCTCATGCCATCGAGCAGGTTGATCTGGCTCTGCATGTCCTCCAGCCCGCCGGTCTGCTTGCCCGCCTTCTTTGCCTGCGCCATGAAATAGCGGTCCAGGCCGAGGTTCGCATCCAGGCCCATCTTCTGCATCTGGCCGATGGTGATGTTGAGCGCGACGAACCAGCTCTTCATGCCCTGCAGCTGCGCCAGGGGCAGCTTGTTCTGCGTGGCATAGGCCTGCAGTTTCTGCCAGGTGGCGTCATCCAGGTCACGCTTCAGTTCACTGCCATCGCGGCGGATGGCGGTCTGCACCATCTGGGTGGCGGCCTGGGTCGATTCCATCTCCTCCGGCGACACTTCGAACAGCACGCGCTTGGACGCGGTGAAGGCCTTCTCGACATCGGCCGACAAGGGGTAATCGGTGGGCTTGAGCAGGTGGAACGAGCCAAGCAGGTAGACGCGGGCATCGCCCGGACCGGTCACCTTCCACAGCAACGGCACCGGCGGCTTGGCGGCCGGCGCTTCGGCCGGTGCGCCGCGGGCGGCGGCCAGGGGGGCGACCGCGCAGGCCAGCAACAGCACGGCACCGCGCAACAATGATCTGATCGACATGGTCAGCCTTCTCCTTCAGGCAGGTGATACGCCTTCTCACCAGCGTCCACGCGCAGGTCCAGCCGGTTTTCCGGCGGCGCCAACGGGCAGGTCGCATACGGGGTGAAAGCACAGGGCGGGTTGTAGGCGTGGTTGAAATCGATGCGCACGCTGCCATCGGCGGCCGGTGCATCGATGTCCAGGTAGCGCCCGGCCGGGTAACTGCCGTGGCCGCTGGTGCGGTCGGCAAAGACCAGGAACAGGGGCTCGCCCGGCGCGCCGATCGCTTCCAGGCGCCAGCTGCGCCCGTCGCGTTCGAATTCCACCGCGCCGGCATTGGGCATTTCGGTGGTCAGGCCGGTGATGTCCACGATCGGCAGGGTCTTGCCAGCGGGATGGGCGATGAAGCGTGCCTGCACCTGCCAGTCGGCACCGCCTGGCCAGTACTGCAGGCCGGCGAAATCGCGGCGCGCCGCGGCGTCGGCATGCTTCACCCGCAGCGCATCGCGCGGGCCGCGCCGGATGATGCTCAGATGGCCCTTGCCGCCATCGAAGGCGAGCACGGTGGGCGCCGGATCCTTGTCGGTGTTCATGCGCACGCGGCCACGTACCGGCTGGCCGTCCTGGCTGACATCCACGCCGGCTTCGGGGCTGAACCACCACTGGTCGCCCTCGCGCCGCAGCAGGCCCAGCTTGTCCGGGCCCACGCCCAGGCGGATGCCGCTGCTGGCGCCGCTGCCGATGAAGTGCGACTTGTACTGCAGCCAGTGCAGGCCGACCAGCGCCGTCCAGCCGTCGGGCCGGGTCAGGTCTTCATAGCGCTGCACGCGCCATTGCTGCTGCGCGGCCGCGAACGCTGGATCTTCCTTCACCACCGCCACAGGCTCCGGTGACGGGCTGCAGGCGGCCAGCAACAAGGCGACCAGCAGTCCGCCCACTCCCCGATAACGCATGGATGCTCCCTCGATGTTGCGCCGCTCAACGGCCGCGCAGGAACCAGCGGTCGATCTCCGCCAGCGAAAAACGTGCCCAGGTCGGTCGCCCGTGGTTGCACTGGCCCGAGCGCTCGGTGATTTCCATGTCGCGCAGCAGCGCGTTCATTTCCGGCACGGTCAGGCGCCGGTTGGCGCGCACGGCGCCGTGGCAGGCCATGGTCGACAGCAGCTCGTCGCGCGCACTGGCGATGCGCCGGCTCTGGCCATGCTCGCGCAGGTCGGTCAGCACGTCGCGCAGCAGGCCTTCCGGCTCGGCGTTGGCCAGCAGCGCGGGAATGCTGCGCACGTGCAGCGCGCCGGGGCCGGCACGGGTGACCTCGAAACCGAGCGCGGACAGCGTCTCCGCCTCGGCTTCGGCGGTGTCGGCCTCGCGCTCGCCCACAGCCAACGTGATCGGCACCAGCAACGGCTGCGACTGCAGGCCAATGCCATCGTGTGCGTTCTTCAGGCGTTCGTAGCCGATGCGCTCGTGGGCGGCATGCATGTCCACCACGATCAGGCCTTCGGCGTTCTCGGCCAGGATGTAGATGCCATGCAGCTGCGCGATGGCGTAGCCCAACGGCGGCACGCCGGCGTCGGCACTGGTCACCGGCAGGCCGTTCTCGCTCGGCATCGGCGGCAGCGCACTGCTGCGTTCGCCTGCACCGGGCGCGGCATACAGTGCGGCATAGGCGGCGGGCGCATCGGCGACCTGCAGGCCCAGCGGCTGCTGCGGGCGCCAACCGGAGAAACCGCCACCGCCACCACCGCCGCCCGATCCCGGGGCCGCGCCGCGCACCAGGCCAAAGCCCGACGCACCCGCGCTGGACGGCATCGGCGCGCTGCCGGCATCGGCAGGATGGGCCGGACCGGCGCCGATCTCCTGTGCGGAAACGCCGGCACGGGTGTCGGCCAGCGCATCCTTCAAGGTGCGGTAGACGAAGTCGTGCACCAGCCGCGAATCGCGGAAGCGCACTTCGTGCTTGGCAGGGTGCACGTTGACGTCCACCCGGGTCGGGTCCAGTTCCAGGAACAGCACGTAGGCCGGCTGGCGGCCGTGGTAGAGCACGTCGCCGTAAGCCATCTTCACCGCATGGGCGACACTGCGGTCGCGCACTGAACGGCCATTGACGTACAGGTACTGCTGGTCGGCGCTGGCCCGCGAATAATGCGGCTGCGCGATCCAGCCATGCAGGCGCAGGCCGGCACCGGTGTGGTCCACGCGCACGGCCTGGTTGGCGAAGTCCTCGCCAAGGGTCTCGGCCAGGCGCGCATCGGAATACAGGTCACCCGGCTTGTAGCGGCGCGAGGCCTTGCCGTTGTGCGAGACGCGCAGTTCGACATCGGGGCGGGCCAGCGCCAGCGAGCGCAGCCACTCTTCGATGTGGCCCATTTCAGTGCGCTCGGCACGCAGGAACTTGCGCCGCGCCGGCACGTTGTAGAACAGCTCACGCACTTCCACGGTGGTGCCCGGTGCATGCGCACGCGGGGTCACTTCGCCGATCTTGCCGCCTTCGATCTGCAGCGCCGAGCCGTGCTCGTCATGCGCGCGGCGCGAGGCCAGGGTGAAACGGCTGACCGAGGCGATCGACGGCAGTGCTTCGCCGCGGAAGCCAAGGGTGGCCACCGATTCGAGGTCGTCGAGGTCGGCGATCTTGCTGGTGGCGTGCCGCGAGACGGCCAATGGCAGCTGCTCGGGGGCGATGCCACTGCCATTGTCGCGGATGCGGATGAGGCGCACACCGCCCTCCTCCAGATCGATGTCCACGCGGCTGGCGCCGGCATCGATGGCATTCTCGACCAGCTCCTTGACCACCGACGCGGGCCGCTCGACCACTTCGCCGGCAGCGATCTGGTTGATGAGGATTTCCGGCAACGGCCGGATCGGGCGCGGATGGGTAGCAGACGTCATGCAGGGATGATAACGGAGGCACACGTCCGCCGGGCGCGGCCCGGCGCTACCGACCGCTCGATCCGCGGGTTATTTGCTGCCGCCGGCCATGGTGGCGGCGGCGTCGATCTCGGCCTGGGCGCGGGCCGCATACAGCGTGCCCGGCGGCGGCTGCCGGCTGAAGAAGGTGTGCACGCCATCGAGCACCGCGCCAGCGACCTTGCGCTGGTAGGCCGGGTCGATCAGGCGGCGCTCTTCGTCCGGGTTGGAGATGAAGGCGGTTTCCACCAGCATCGCCGGCATGTCCGAAGTGCGCAGCACGGCGAAGTTGGCGCGCTCAAGGTTCGGCTTGTGGTTGTTGCCGATCCGCTTCAGGCCGCCCAGCACGTGGCCGGCCGCGTCTTCAGACGCCTTCATGTAGCCGCTCTGGGCCAGGTCCAGCAGCACATTGGCCAGGGTGCCTTCGGTCTGCTGCAGGCGTACGCCACCGACCAGGTCGGCCGCGTTTTCCTTGTCGGCCAGCCAGCGCGCGCGCTGCGAAGAGGCGCCCTTGGTGGACAGCACGTACACCGACGAACCCGTGGCCGAACGGTTCTCGGCGGCGTCGGCATGGATCGAAATGAAGATGTCGGCCTTGTTCGCGCGCGCCTTCTGCGCACGCATCGGCAGCGGGATGAACACGTCGCTGTCGCGGGTCAGGTAGGCCTTCAGGCCCGGCGTGGCGTTGACCTGGCGGGCCAGTTCACGTGCCACCGCCAGGGTGACGTCCTTCTCGCGCTTGCCGGTCGGGCCGATCGCGCCCGGATCCTGGCCGCCATGACCCGGATCGATGGCCACCACCAGGTGGCGCATGCCTGGCTGCATGCGGATGCGCGAGGCATCGCTGGGCATGGCCGGTCGCGGTGCTTCGGCCGGCGCAGCGGCGGGCGCAGGCGTCGGCGACGGTGCGGCGGCCACCACGGTACGGGTCGGCTGGCCGGCAAGGATCGCGGCCGGCGAAGACGACGAAGACGGCGGTGGCGTGCTGCCGGCACTGATGCCCGCAGCGGCCACCTGGGCCGGGGTGGTGGTCGGGGCCGGTGCCGGCGCAACCGGTGCAGCGGCGGTAGCGCTGGCCTGCTGCTGCACCTGCGCGGTCAACAGCGCGGTGGCACGGGCGGCATCGCCACGCGACTGCGCCGTCTGCGCGGCGGCCGTACTGGCGGTGGACGGGGCGACGGGAGCAGCGGCCGCAGGCGCGGCACGGCTGGCGGCGGTGGCTGGACCATCGCCCGGCCATTCGATCACCAGCCGGGATTCGTTGCCTTCGCGCTGCATCTGCGGGCGGAACGGCGCCACCGATGCGGCCAGGTCGAAGACGACACGGAAAGTGCCCGGAACCGGCTGTCCGGTACGGACAGCGGTGACCACGCCCTGCGCGGCCGGCATCTTCAGGTTGTGCACGGCGCTGGAATCGGGGAAATCGATCACCAGGCGGTTCGGCGAGGACAGCGACAGGGTTTTGTAGCCGCCGCTGCCAACCAGTGAGATTTCCGCACGGGTGCCGGTCGCGCCGGTGTTCAGCTGGACCTGGCGGACCTCACCGGCCCACGCGCAGACGCTCGCCAGACCCAGTCCGACGGCGGCATAGATGGCGATGAGACGGTTCCCCAGGCGCATGGTCAGGATTCAATCACCGCGCTGAACGGAATGCAACACCTTTTTCCTTAATAATCCGTAACCTGCCGGTGTTTGTTCTCGTCAGCCCACAGAAATGGCCTGCAAGTCGCCCCCGTCGGGAAGCCGACCGAGCCATTCACGTCCGGCGTCGCTGGCCCCAGTGAGACGGACGCGTCGGCCCTGCCCCTCGATCTCCAGCGCCACCACCAGGTCGGTGGGTGGCAGGGCGCCGGCGCCGCGCTCGGGCCATTCAACCAGCCACAGCACCGCGCTGCCCTCGTCCAGGCCAAGGAAATCCAGTTCGCCCGCCTGGCCGATGCGGTACAGGTCCAAGTGCCACGCTTCGCCACCGCTGGCCAGCGGGTAGCGCTCGACCAGGGTGTAGGTCGGGCTGCGGATCGCGCCCTGCACGCCCAATGCACGCAGCAGTGCGCGTGCGGTGGTGGATTTGCCGGCGCCGAGATCGCCCCGCAGCTCGACCAGCGCCTGCGGCGGACGGGTGGCGGCCAGCCACTGGCCCAGCAGTTCGGTGGCTTCGCTGTCGGCCAGGAAGAATTCAGTCATTGCGGCAGTTCCGGGTTGGCCAGCCGCCGCAGGGGCGCCAGCAGATCAGTAGGGAGAAGGCCGCGTGCGCCATCGAGGGCGGCGGTATCGCCGGCCAGCGCATGCAGCAGGGCACCGCACGCGGCGGCGTCGAAGGCATCCAGGCCCTGCGCGCGCAGGCTGGCGATGATGCCGGTGAGCAGGTCGCCCATGCCGCCCACGGCCATGCCGGGGTTGCCGGCGGCAATCAGGCGCGGGGTCTGGCCCGGGGCGGCCACGATGCTGCCCGCCCCCTTCAGCACCACCACCGCGTGGTAGCGCTCGGCCAGCGCCTGCGCGCAGCGGTAGCGGTCGGCCTGGATCTCGGCCGTCGTGCATTCAAGCAGCCGCGCGGCCTCGCCCGGGTGCGGGGTCAGGATGGCATCGGGCAGCGCGCGCGGGTCGCGGGCCAGCAGGTTCAGCGCATCGGCATCAATCACCAGCGGCTTGCCACAGGCCAGCACGCGGGCAAACAGGGCGCTGGCCCAGTCGTCCTGGCCCAGCCCGGGGCCGATCGCCACGACACGGGCCTCGTCCAGCAGGTTCGGCAGCACGTCGCCGTCTTCCAGCGCGTGCACCATCGCCTCCGGCAGCCGCGCCAGCAGCGGGCCGACGTGGTCGCCACGGGTGCCGATGCTGAGCAGGCCGGCACCGGCGCGCAGGCCCGCCTCGGCGGCCAGGGCGATGGCACCGCCACTGCCGTGGTTGCCCCCCACGCACAGCACGTGGCCGGATTCACCCTTGTGGGTATTGGCACGGCGCGGCGGCAGCAGGCGCGGCAGGCGATCGGCCGCCCAGCGCTGCGCACTGGCGCTCACCTCTTCCCAGGCCGCGTCATCCAGCTCCAGTGGCGCAAGCCGGCGCTGGCCAACATGGTCCAGCGCGCCACCGGTGAACAGGCCCCGGTGGTTGGCGATGAACTGCAGGGTCACCTGCGCGCGTACCGCCACGCCGGGCACCTGGCCGCGATCGGCGTCCACGCCACTGGGCACATCCAGCGCAAACACCGGCGCATCCTGGGCGTTGATCGCCTCGATCAGCGCGCGGGCATCACCTTCCGGTGCGCGGTCCAGCCCCAGCCCGAACAACGCATCCACCAGCAGGTCGCACGCCGGAAGCGCGCCGTCCACGGTTTCCACCTGGCCACCTGCGTCGGTGAACGCTGCGGCCGCCTGCCGGGCCAGCGCCGTGGCCGGCGGCTTCCCGGCCAGCGCGAACAGGCGCACGTGCCGGCCTGACTGCAGGGCATGCGTCGCCAGCACGTAGCCATCGCCCCCGTTGTTGCCACTGCCCGCCACCACGCACAACTGGCGGGCACCGGGCCATTGCTGCAGCAGGCACTGCCACGCGGCCAGACCGGCCTGGGACATCAGGCCCCAGCCGTCGTCGCCGGCCAGCGCGGACGCGCGTGCATCCAGCGTGCGTGCAGCGGCGGTATCGAAGAGAAGGGAGAGATCGGGCATGCCGGGATTTTATACTGGTGCGCATGTTCCCCGTCCCCGCCCCCCTCGATCCGGCCCAGGCCGTCTCGCGCATCCGTGAACTGGCCCGCGCGCACGGCTTCCAGCGCTGTGGCATCGCCGGCATCGAGCTGGGCGAGGATGAGGCGCACCTGGCCGACTGGCTGGGCAAGGGCCTGTACGGCACGATGGACTGGATGGCCCGCCACGGCACCCTGCGCGCACGCCCGGCCGAGCTGCTGCCCGGCACCGTGCGGGTGATATCGGTGGGCATGGATTACAGCCACAAGGACGACACCGAAGCCTGGGCCACCCTCGCCGACCCGGGCCGCGCCTACGTCGCGCGTTATGCACTGGGCCGCGATTACCACAAGCTGATGCGCAACCGCCTGCAGAAGCTGGCCACGCAGATCAACGATGAAGTGGCGCCGCTGGGCTACCGC
The DNA here is from genome assembly GCF_016624665.1 of Stenotrophomonas sp. S39. NCBI lineage: Bacteria > Pseudomonadati > Pseudomonadota > Gammaproteobacteria > Lysobacterales > Lysobacteraceae > Stenotrophomonas > Stenotrophomonas sp. S39. The sequence continues at coordinate 23,519 of NZ_JACVTT010000032.1, forward strand.
GTATTCGTCGATTCGGCACCGGTGCTGGAACGCGCGCTGGCGCGCAATGCCGGGCTGGGCTGGATCGGCAAGCACACCTGCCTGATCGACCGCCACGGCGGCTCCTGGTTCTTCATCGGCGAGATCTACATCGACATCCCGCTGCCGATCGATGCACCAGCCACCGCCCACTGCGGCACCTGCACGCGCTGCATCGACATCTGCCCCACCCAGGCCATCATCGGCCCGCAGCGGCTGGATGCACGGCGCTGCATTTCCTACCTCACCATCGAACATGACGGTGCCATTCCCGAAGACATGCGGCCCCTGATCGGCAACCGCATCTACGGCTGCGACGACTGCCAGCTGGTCTGCCCCTGGAACAAGTTCGCCAAGCGCACCGACGAGGCGGATTTCCGTGCGCGCAACAACCTCGATACCGCGCGCCTGGACGAGTTGTTCGCCTGGGACGAGGCCGAATTCCTGCGCCGCACCGAAGGCAGCCCGATCCGCCGCAGCGGCCATGAACGCTGGCTGCGCAACATCGCGGTGGCCCTGGGCAATGCACCGGCCTCGGCCGAGGCGCTGGCCGCCCTGCATACCCGCGTCGACGATCCTTCGCCGCTGGTGCGCGAGCACGTGCAATGGGCGCTGGCCCAGCACGGCGCGCGCTGACGTGCGATCCTGAGCGCCCTGCTCCGCCCGCCATCCGCCGTACCCATGCAGCCACGCAACAACGACGTCCTCACGCCCAGCCAGCTCAACACCCTGGCCCGCGACCTGCTGGAAGGCAGCTTCCCGGCGATCTGGGTCGAAGCCGAGCTGGGCAGCGTGGCCCGCCCGGCGTCCGGGCACCTGTACTTCACCCTGAAGGACGCACGCGCGCAGCTGCGCGCTGCCATGTTCCGGATGAAGGCGCAGTACCTGAAGTTCGTGCCGCGCGAAGGCATGCGCGTGCTGGTGCGCGGCAAGGTGACCCTGTACGACGCCCGTGGCGAGTACCAGATGGTGCTGGACCACATGGAGGAAGCCGGCGAAGGTGCGCTGCGCCGCGCCTTCGAGGAACTGAAGGCACGCCTGGAGGCCGAGGGCCTGTTCGACCCGGCACGCAAGCGGCCGATGCCGGCGCACGTGCAGCGCCTGGCGGTGATCACCTCGCCCACCGGCGCCGCCGTGCGCGACGTGCTGAGCGTACTGGCCCGCCGTTTCCCGCTGCTGGAAGTGGACCTGCTGCCGACCCTGGTCCAGGGCAGCACGGCTGCCGCGCAGATCACCCGCCTGCTGCAGGCCGCCGATGCCAGTGGTCGTTACGACGTGATCCTGCTGACCCGCGGCGGTGGCTCGCTGGAGGATCTGTGGGCCTTCAACGACGAGGCACTGGCCCGCGCGATCGCCGCCAGCGGTACGCCGGTGGTGTCGGCGGTGGGTCACGAAACCGACTTCAGCCTGAGTGATTTCGCCGCCGACCTGCGCGCACCGACGCCGTCGGTGGCCGCCGAACTGCTGGTGCCCGACCAGCGCGAACTGGCGCTGCGCCTGCGCCGCACCGCCGCGCGCATGGTGCAGCTGCAGCGGCACACGATGCAGCAGGCGATGCAGCGCGCCGACCGCGCCCTGCTGCGCCTGAACGCACAGAGCCCGCAGGCGCGTCTGGACCTGCTGCGTCGCCGCCAGCTCGACCTGGGCCGGCGCCTGCATGCAGCATTCAACCAGCAGCAGGAGCGCCGTGCGGCGCGCCTGCGCCACGCAGCAGCAATCCTGCGCGGTCACCATCCGCAGCGCCAGCTGGACGAGATGCAGCGGCGCCTGGCCGCCCTGCGCGGTCGCCCGCAGGCGGCGCTGCAGCGCTTGCTGCAACGGGACGCATTGCGGCTGCGTGGGCTGGCGCGTTCGCTGGAGGCGGTGAGCCCGCTGGCGACGGTGGCGCGTGGCTACAGCATCCTGACGCGCCGTGATGACGGCACGCTGGTGCGTCAGGTCGGGCAGGTACAGCCGGGGGATGCCCTGCAGGCGCGCGTCGGTGACGGCGTGATCGACGTGCTGGTCAAGTAAGGGGTTGTTCGGCAGGGCTTGCAGCCCTGCACCTGCTGCAAATCAACAGCAACGTCAAAAGCCTAAGCGGCATTCCGTGGGATGGCGGGGCGGCGGCTGTTGGTGGGTGCCGACCGTTGGTCGGCACATTTGTTGGATATCGAATGAATTCATCCACGCATGGCGTGGATCTACTGGCAACTGCGGCTGGTGGTGGGGGGGGGGCCCCCCCCGGGGCCCCCCCCCCCCCCCCACCAAAGCAGAACGCCGTTCCAACAGCTCGCAGGAAACTGTCGAAGGCGGGGTGCCGGCTCTTGACGTTGACGTTGATTGAGCAGGTGCAGGGCTGCAAGCCCTGCAAAACAAACACCACCCTACTTCGCCTGCTCGCAGAACTTCTGCCGGTACTCCAGTGCCTTCGGCATCAGCGCCTGCAGGTTCTGGATCCGGGTACCCGGGTTGGGATGGGTCGAGGAAAACTCCGGCGGCGACTGCCCGCCACTGGCCTGCCCCATCCGCTCCCACAACGGCACCGCCTCGCGCGGATCGAAGCACGCCGCCGCCGCCAGCATCAGCCCCACCTCATCGGCCTGGGTCTCGTGGCTGCGCGCATACGGCAGCAGATAGCCATAGCCCATCGCCGACATCATCATCTGTTGCTGCTGCGCATCCATGCCGCTGGCCGCGCCCGCCATCTGCCCGATCTGCGTCAGCTTCTGCTGCGCCATGCGCTGCGCACCATGGCGCAGCAACGCATGGGCGATCTCATGGCCCATCACCACCGCCATCGCATCGGTGGTGCGCGCCACCGGCACCAGGCCGGTGTACACCGCCATCTTGCCGCCCGGCAGGCAGAACGCGTTGGCCTGGTCGGACTGGATAACGTTGACCTCCCAGTCGAAATCACGCGAGAAATGCCCCGGCTGCACGCCGTGCTCCTGCGCCAGCGCGGTCTCCACCACGTCCACCTTGGCGATCAGGCGCTGCGCGATGGCGCGGATGTCGCGCGAAATCTGCGCGTTCGGATCCAGCGGCCGCTCCTGCGACAGGATCTCCTGGTACGCCTGCAGGCCCAGTGCTTTTTCCTGGCTCGCATCCAGGGTGCTGTCGATCAGCACCTTCTCGCCGGTGTAGGGGTCGACCGAGCGGTTGGAAAACCAGTAGAACGTCGCATAGCCGGCCGCCAGCACCAGCACCCACCAGCGGATGTTGCCGAACAGGCCGCGCCGGGGGCCCTGTTGCGGCGAGCGGGAAAAGGGATCGTTGCGCATCGACAGGCCTTCCAGCAGACCCCGCCGGCCGGCGGGCACGGCGCAATCTTAGTGCGCCGCCGCCCAGGGCGGGTGAAGCCGCTGCGGGATCAGATGCCGCGCACCAGGCGGAAGCCGATGCGCGCGCTGGTGGTGTCCGAATCCTGCGACTGGCGCCAGGCGGCGCGGGTCTGTTCCGGTGCGTTGGCCCAGTTGCCGCCACGGATGACCCGCGAGCGGCAGCCCGGGTTGAACCACGCCGCGCCATCGGACGGGGCGCGCCGGTAGCTGGCATGCCAGCAGTCGGCCACCCACTCGCTGAGGTTGCCGGACAGGTCATGCAGGCCGAAGGCATTGGCCTGGAAGGTGGCCACCGGTGCCGGGCCCCACCAGCCATCGCCGTAGCCGACGAAGGCGTTCTGCCAGTGCCGGCCCGAGGGCGAGACATCGCGGCTGCCGGTGTAGTTGCCATTGCCTTCCGGCGGCAGGCCGGCATCGCCCCAGGGGTAGCGGCCACTGTTGCCGCCCCGCATCGCGTACTCGAACTCGGCTTCGCTGGGCAGGCGGTAGGAACGGCCGGTCTGCTCGGACAGCCACGTAGCGTAGTTCTCGGCGTCGCGCACGCTCACGTGCATCACCGGCGAATTGCCCATTGCCCGGCTGCCGTCGTAATCCGAGCGCCAGTCCACGCCGCTGCGGCGGATGAAGTTGCCGCTGCGCTCGTCGTAGACCACCGAATGGCCGCGCCGGGTCGCGCGCGGGCGGGCGCTGGTCGCCTTCACATAGCGCTCGAAGTCGCTCACGGTCACTTCGGTGATGGCCATCGCAAAGCCGCGCTCGAAGCGCACGTAGTGCGAGGGCCGCTCGGCGTCGGTGGCACCGGGCTCGGTATCACCGGCGCCCATCTGGAAGCCGCCATGCGGCACCACGATCATCTGCGGGCCACGGCCGCCGTCACGCAGTGCATCGCTGAACACCTGGCCGGGGCGGAAGCTGCCGTAATGGGTGGCCAGGTCGATGCGCTCGCGCAGCTGCGCCACCACCGGGTCACCCGGCAGGGCGATGCGCAGCGCTTCGGCCAGTTTCTCCCGCGCCGGCTTCAGGCCCTGCGGCGTGGTCAGGTCGCGCAGTCCTCCGTCGCGCAGCTGCACCAGCGCCGAGGCGCGGATCTGTTCGATGCGCTCGAAGGCATCGGCGATGGTCGGCGAGGAATCGCGCACCTTGCTGGCCTCGGCCAGCCAGGCACCGGCACTGGCGAAGTCGCGCGCACGCGCGGCGTCCTCGGCACGACGGATCAACCCACTCTCCGCCGCCGCGAGGCCCTGCCGCGCACGCCGGTTGTCCTTGTCCAGGGCCAGCGCTTCCCGGAAATTGGGAATGGCGCCGTCGCCGTCCTCGCCGATGCGGTCGGCACGCAGGTCATCCTCACCGGCACGGTTGTAGGCCACCACGCGCTGCGCGGTCTCCACCCGGCCCTGCAGCGCGCGCACCTTGTCGTCCTTCGGCGCCAGGGTCAGCAGCACCAGCGCCTGCCGGCTGGCTTCGGCCAGTGCCTCGCGCTGCTTCAGCGGCCGCGCCAGCAGCGCGTCGGCCTGCTGCAGCAGGCGTTGCCGGGCCCGCTGCAGGCCGTCGCGGGCCTGGCGATCGTCCGGATCTTCCTCCTGCACCGCCAGCCACAGCGGGATGGCTGCGTCGGCATCCTCGTACAGGTGGTCGCGGGCGAAGGCCTGCCCGGCAGCACGGCGCAGCTGCGCCTGGCTGCGCTGCTGCCGGTCCACCCGGGGCGGCGTCCACTGCTGGATGTCCTCGGCCGCATCGTCATCGGCGATGGTGACGGTGCCCTGCCCCGGCGCGTCCGCGGGCTGGGCCTGCGCCGGACGCTCCTCATCGGCCCCGCTGGCGGGCACCGGGGGCGGCGGCGTGCAGCCGGCCAGGGCAACGGCCAGGGCGGTGCACAGCGCGGACGACAGCGGAAAACGCAAGCGGGGGCTCCTTCAACACGGATGCGGACCGACGTTAGGCTATTCTCCCCTGCCTGAGCAAACCCGAGTAGTAGGCCCTGACACGTGGCAACCTGGATCACCACCCCCGCCGAGCTGGACACGTACCGCCAGCAGCGCCCGAGCCGCATCGGCCTGGACACCGAATTCATCCGTGAACGCACCTTCTGGCCGCAGCTTGCGCTGGTGCAGATGGCCGTCGGCGATGACATCCTGCTGATCGACCCGCTGATTCCCGGCATGCCCGAAGCCCTGGCCCCGTGGCTGGCCGACGAATCCATCACCAAGGTGATGCACAGCGCCAGCGAAGACCTGGTGGCGTTCAAGTGGACCTGCGGCGTGCTGCCGCGGCCGCTGTTCGACACCCAGATCGGTGCAGCGCTGGCCGGCATCGGTGCCGGCATGGGCTACCAGAAGCTGGTGCAGGAAATCACCGGCGTCGCCCTGGCCAAGGGTGAAACCCGCTCGGATTGGATGCGCCGGCCGCTGTCCGATTCGCAACTGCAATACGCCGCCGACGACGTCGAGCACCTCTTCGCGCTGCATGACGCCATCGACGGCAAGCTGCAGGCGCTGGGCCGCCAGCAGTGGCTGCATGATGATGGCGAGCGCCTGCTGGCCAGCGTGGCCAACGATGAAGAGCGCTGGCCGCACCTGGGCATGCGCGCGGCGCAGTTCCTCGATGCCGCGGCCCAGCGCCGCCTGCTGCGCCTGCTGCGCTGGCGCGATATGCAGGCACGCAGCAGCGACCGCCCGCGCAGCTGGATCCTGGACAACGAGCTGGCCGCCACCCTGGCGCGCACGCCGCCGGCCGACGAGGCGGCGCTGGGCAAGCTGTTCGAGCAGTTCCCGAAGGCACCGCGCAAGCTGGCCGGTGCGGTCTGGCAGGCCCTGTCCACGGCGCTGGACGACGAAGCCGATGCACCGCTGGCAATGCAGGCCAGCGATACCAACAAGCAGCTGCTGAAGAAGCTGCAGGACGCGGTGGCCGAGCGCAGCCGCGAGCTGGGCCTGGCCGACGGCGTGCTGGCCTCGCGCAAGCACCTGGAAAGCTACCTGGAGCGTCGCCAATGGCCCGCCGCACTGGCTGGCTGGCGCCAGCAGGAGCTGGAAGCGCGCCTGCAGGCACTGCTGCCGGCACGTTGATGGCGCGGCGCCGGGTGGGGCCGGCTGCACCGCCCAGAGCAGTCGACTGACAGTCGACTCTACCGGGCTGCGGCGATCCTCACCGGAGGTCGGCTGGGTAGAGTCGACCGTTGGTCGACTACCGCGCGCAGCGCGGGTGTTCGGCTGCACCGCCCAGAGCAGTCGACTGACAGTCGACTCTACCTGGGCCCTGCCGTCCGCACTGTCGCTCAGACGTAACCGCGCTCCTTCAACCGGGCCCAGCGCTCCGGCCCGATCGCCCGGCGCAGCCCGGGCAGCGGGTCGATGCTTCCCGTGTTGTCAGCCACGGCCACCACGAAATCATCGGTGGCTGCGAGCAGCGCGCGGCGTTCGGGTGCGTCCAGCCAGGCCGCCACGTTCTTCAGCACGCGCTTGGCCGACGCATCGCTGCCGCGCATTTCCATGTACTGCGAATGCCGCCTGCAGGCCTCGACCAGCGCCACGTCGTCGAACCAGCACTCGTGCGCATCGCCCTGCACGCCACGCATCTCATCCGGCGCCCACAGGTAGTAGGCCACGTCCTCGCCACGCGCCAGCACCGCCTCGCGGTAGGGCTGCCGGCCCCACACCAGGAACGGCGGCCAGGCCGCAGTGAAGTCACTTTCGGTGAAGCACAGCAGCAGGCAGTACAGCGGCTCATCGCGCGGGATGCGCGGCAGCTGGGCCGCAATCGCCTCGATCAGCAGGCGCTCGACGTCAGCGGTGACCGTGGCCAGCGTCTCGCCCGGGCGTGGCCGCTGGTAGATCCGCTCCTGCTGGCCGATGGGGCGGCGATACCGGTCCATGTATTCAAGCACGATGCAATCCAGCTGGCCGCCATCGGTGTAGCTGAAAAGATGCTGCCGCCAATCGACACGCTCGCCCCTGCGCCGGCTGCAGGTCACTGTCCGCAGCAGCTGGTCACCGTCCCAATCGTAGGTAGAGTCGATGCTGCTGCTGTCATCCAACCGCTTCAGGCTCTGCAGGCGTCCGTTGCTCTCGCGGAACTCCGAAACGCCACTGATATAGCCGCCGCTACTGAAGTCGATGTAATAGCGGCAGTCGCCCTGGTACAGCCACACCCACGTGCGGCCGGATGAGCCGCGCTCGAGCACAATGCGCCCGTCTGCATCCAACCCGTGGCGCACATGCCTGCGCGCGTCTGCCTTGGCATCTGGTACCCAGCGTGACGGTCGCGCACCGACAATCTCGCTGATGTACGGCTCGTCGTACCCCATCGAGTCGGTTGCCCAGCGCCAGCTGACCACCTGAGCCTCACACGCCGACTGCAATGCGAGTGCAACGGCGGGGTCTTCGTAAGCGTGATACAGCGACTTCAGCATGGTCGATGTCCATTCAACACGGCGGGCGAACATACCACGTTGCTCCGCGCTGGCTCAGCACGCACACCGCGGAAACGACAACGCCCCGCAGTGCGGGGCGTTGCCGGTGGCTGCATGACGCCAGCGCTTACCAGTTCATGTTCAGCGAGACACCCACGGTGCGCGGCTCGTTGTAGACCGCGGCCATGTAGTTCTCGATCACGCCCTTGAGGTTCTTCTCGTTGGTGATGTTGCGCGCGAACAGCGCCACTTCGTAGGCACCGTAGTTGCCGGAGTAGCCCAGCTTCAGGCCGCCTTCGAAATCACCCTTGGAGTTGAATTCCTTGCTGTCGTACAGGACGAAGCTGGTGTAACCCTGCTTGTTCCAGTCGGTGGACACGAACATCGTGCCGGCATCGCTGACCGGGAAGTCGTAACGGGCAGCGAAGTTCACGTTGTACTTCGGCGCGTTCGGCAGCGGATTGCCGTCGATCTGGGCGAAGGTGTTCGCACCGACCTTGATGGTCGGGTCATTCACGGTGCACACCACCGCGCCGTTCAGCGCGCAGACCTGCGCATACACGCGCTTGTCCTGCACTTCGCTGTGCAGCAGGCTGACGCCGGCGCTCAGGGTCAGGTTCGGGATCGGGCGCAGTTCCATGTCGGCTTCAAAGCCGTACGCCTTGGCCTTGTCTGCGTTGAACAGCACGCCATTGCCGTCCGAATCGTTGCCGTTGAGCTGGATGTCGTTGACGGTGTAGGTGAACGCGGTGGCGTTCAGGCGCAGGCGGTTGTCCCACAGGCTGCTCTTCACGCCCGCTTCCCACGACAGGATCGTTTCCGAATCGGCGGTGGTGAAGTCGGCGTTGAACACCGCCGAACGGCCCTGGATGGTCGGGCCGCGGAAGCCACGGGCGACCTTCGCGTAGACGCTCACGTTCGGGTTGAACTGGTACATCGCGCTCAGGTCCCAGCTCGGGGTGGTATCGGACATCTTCACGTCCGTACGGCCCTTGTAGGTGACCACGCCGGCAGCGGTGTCAGCGGTCTTCAGCAGGCGGGTGTGCTTCTCGTCCTTGGTCTGCCGCAGGCCGGCGGTGATGCTGAACTTGTCGGTGAAGGCGTAGCTGATCTGGCCGAAACCGGCCCACGAGGTGTTCTTGTTGCGCAGGCGCACCCAGTTGTTCGGGTTGCGGGCCGCGCCCTGCAGGAACCACGCGCGCTGGTAGAAATCGGTGGTATCGCTGCCGTTGAAGTAGAACGCGCCGGCCTGCCACTGCAGGGCGTTGTCGTCATGGCTGGCCAGGCGGAATTCCTGGGTCCACTGGTCAAGGTCGCGGATCTGGCCCATCGACTGGCCGTAGCCGTTCGGCACGCCATTGACCGGGAAGTTCACCGCCGCGCCACCGTCGGTGTCACCACGGCTGTAGCCGGAGGTGGTTTCGTAAGCGGTGATCGAGGTGAAGTCGACCGCGCCGAAGTCATAGCGCGCCTTCACCGAGCCGCCGTAGGTCTTGTAGGCCTGCGGGTTGTTGTCGGCTTCGTCGTAGGCGACCTTGTCGCGCGGCACGTCGGTCTGGTTCGAGCCCTTGGTCAGCGCGTTGCGCAGGAACAGGGTCGAGGTGCCTTCGTAATCGCGGGCGTGGGCCGAGGCCAGGATCGAGAACTGGTCGCTCGGGGTCAGCAGCAGCTGCGCGCGCACGTTGCGGTCATCGAAGCCGCCCATGGCGTTCTTCTTCGGGCTGACCGTGCCATCGGCGCTGGGGCCGGTGTAGGTGTTGTCGACGTAGTCGTCGCGGTGCTGGTACAGGGCCGACACGCGGAACGCAGCGACATCGTTGATCGGGCCACCGAAGCCGCCGTCGATCGAGACGCTGTTGTAGCTGGCATAGCTGGCGCTGACGCGGCCGCTGTAGTCTTCGCTCGGCTTGATCGTGTCGAACTTGACGATGCCGGCGGTGGTGTTGCGGCCGAACAGCGAGCCCTGCGGGCCGCGCAGCACTTCCACCTGGTCCACGTCATAGACCGGGTTGGACTTCAGCACCACGTGCTCCAGCACCACATCGTCCTGGATGATCGACACCGGCTGCGAGGCACCCAGGTAGAAGTCGATGTTGCCCAGGCCGCGGATGTAGAAGCGCGGGAAGATGCGGCCGGTGGTGGTTTCCGCATACAGGCTCGGCACGCGGCCGGACAGCGCCAGCAGGGTGTCGTCGCCGCCGGCGGTGAAGTCGCGCATGCGCTCGCCCTGCACCACGCCCACCGATACCGGCACTTCCTGCAGGTTCTGCTCACGGTGTTCGGCGGTCACGGTGATGGTGTCCAGACCGGTCGGGGTCGGCGCGCTGTCCTGCGCGGCGGCACCGAAGCTGCCGACCAGGGCCAGGCCGGCACAGGCCAGGGCCAGCGGGTGGCGACGGAAAGAAACAAAGGACGACATGCCCGACGAACGGCGGGAATCGGTATGGGAAGGCATCGAGAGCTCTTGAGGAGGCATCCGTGCGGCCTGCGCGAGCCGGGCGGTAGAAAGGGGAGACACTGCGCAAGCGTTCATTATCGCCCGAATTGTTACGATTTCGTTGCGCACCCCGTCGCAGTCAGGTTCCCGCCCACTGCGGCAAAGTGGGGGCGGCAGCGAACACCACCGCCCCCGGGCCCTGCTCCCCTTACACGCCTGCAGCCAACGGAGAACGTGCCAGCACGAAGCGACCGGCCGCCTCCTGCAGGGCATGCGCCTGGCTGCTCATCGCCCGTGCCGACGCCGACGCTTCCTCCACCAGCGCGGCGTTCTGCTGGGTCACGCCGTCCATCTGCACGATGCTCTGGTTGACCAGCTCGATACCGGCGGCCTGTTCCTGGCAGGCATGGGCGATCTCGCCCACCAGTCCCCCCAGCTCGGTCACCGACGCCACCACGTCCTGGATGGTCCGCCCGGCATCACCGGCCAGCACGTTGCCTTCGGCCACCCGGGCGACCGAATCCTCGATCAGCCCCTTGATCTCCGCAGCGGCCAGCGTGGAGCGCTGCGCCAGCGCCCGCACCTCGCTGGCGACCACCGCAAAGCCGCGCCCTTCCTCACCGGCCCGCGCCGCTTCAACCGCCGCGTTCAACGCCAGGATGTTGGTCTGGAAGGCGATGCCATCGATCACCGCGATGATCTCGGCGATGCGCCGCGATGCCGCGTCGATCAGGCCCATCGTCGCCTGCATCTCCGCCATTGCAACGCCACCGCGCCCGGCCACCTGTGCCGCCTCGCTCGCCAGCTGGTCGGCGCGGCGCGCATGGTCGGCGTTCTGGCGCACGGCCGAGGTCATCTCCTCGATCGACGCCGCCGACTCTTCCAGGTTGGCCGCCTGCTGTTCGGTGCGACGCGACAGATCGTCGTTGCCGGCGGCGATCTCCGCTGCAGCCAGGCTCACCGCGCCGGCCGCCTGCTGGATGCGGCCGACGATGCCGGTCAGCGCGCCCACGGTGGCATTGGCGTCCTCGCGCATGCGTGCGAACACCCCCTGCGACTGGCCGTCGATGCGATGGCGCAGGTCACCTTCGGCCAGGTTGCGCAGCAACCCCGAAAGCGCCATCAGGTTTTCATCGGCCGTGCCCATCACACTGTTCAGGCCCTGCACCATCTGCCGGAAATCGTTGGCAAAAGCCTGCGCATCACCGCGCACGCTGAAATCACCGGCGGCAGCGGCCGCCACCAGGCGCTTGATCTCGCCGTTGATGCCCTGCAGTTTCGAGCGCACGCCATTGAGCGCCTGGGTGATGGCCACCTGTTCGCCCGGCAGCACGTCCATCGTCTGCTGCAGGTCGCCCTCGGCATAGCGCTCGACCAGCGCAACCATGCGCTGCTGGGTCTGCAGGTGTGCGGCCACCAGCGCGTTGGTGCCGGCCACCATGGCGCGGAATTCACCTTCGAAGGCCTGTTCGTCGATGCGGTGGCTGACCACGCCGGCCGCGTGGTGTTCGCCCATGGCCGCCTGCGCCTGCAGGATCTCGCGCAGCTTGGAGCGCATCTGCTGCAGCGAACCCAGCACGCGGCCGACCTCGTCGTCACGGCGCACCTCGATCTCGCGGTCCAGGCGCCCGCTTGCCACGTCACGCGCGACCTGCGCAGCGGCGGCCAGCGGGCGTCCCAGCAACCGGCGTACCACCAGCACGATCAGGGTCACCACCGTGGCCAGTGCCAGCGCCGAGATCAGCGCGATGCGCAGCATCAGGCCGTTGAGCACATCATCCAGCACCGACTGCGGCTCGAGGCCGAGTACCAGCCACTGCCACGGGCCGTAGCGCTGTGCCGAGGCGAACCACGCCTGCTCGCCGCCACCCGCGGCTGGCCGCAGGTGCAGGCGTGCCTGCGTGCTGCTGCCATCCAGCAGCGCCTGCAGCGCCGGCAGGTCCTGCGCCGCCACCCGCTCATGCAGCAGCCCGCCCTCGCCGTCGGTTGCGGCCACCACGCGGCCGCGCTCCTTGCCGGCGCGGGTATCGAGCACGATGAAGCGCCCCTCGCGGCCCAGCGTGGCCTCGCGCAGGCGCGCCTTCAGCGCGGCCAGGCCCTGCGAATAGTCCTGGCCGACGAAGGCGATGCCGGCCACGCTGCCATCGGCGGCGCGGATCGGCATGTAGTGGGTCATGTAATCGGTGCCGAACAGGTGCGCCGGGCCGGTGTAGCCCTGCCCGCCCAGCACCCGCGCATATGCAGGATTGGCGTGGTCAAGCACGGTGCCCAGCACGCGCTCGCCCTGCGCGTTGCGCAGCGACGTAGCCACGCGCACGAAATCATCGCCATCGCGCACGAACACCGTGGCCACGCCACCGGTGGCGTCGGCGAAGCGATCGACTTCGGTCGACGCCGGGCCGATGGCCTGGCTGCCCAGGCGCAGCGTCGGCGCACTGCGGCCGGCCACATCGATCGTCGCGGCGCCATCGGCCTGCGCCTCACCCTGCGGCAGCATCGCGCGGAAGGTACCGGCGATGCGCTCGGTGCTTTCGCTCAGGCTGCGGTCGTACAACTGCACCGAATCGCGCATCAGCACGGTGGCGGTGTCCAGGCCAGCGCTCACGCGCTGCTGGTAACTGTCAGCGGTGTCGCGGTAGATCAGGACCGCCAGGGCGGCGAAGGCGACGGTGGTGATCGCGGCCATCAACAGGGCAAGCCGCGAGGCGATGGTCAACGCGCGGCGCGGCGGCGAGGCAGAGAAACGGGAGGCAGCAGGGGTCATCATGGAAAAACGGATCCGTGGAAGGGAGTGCTCGAAAGCGCATCCCCATTAACGGCACCGTTCTGGTCCTCTTTACGCCCGCCGCCTAGCCGGATCTGGTTATTGACAGCGCCAAGCCATTGATTCAGAAACCTTGTTCAGCTTCGCCACTGGCGCCGGCGGGCCCCGGGCCCAGCACCGTGCGTGCGCCGGCAGCGCCGTCAGCGCCCACCGTGGCCACTGCATGCAGCTGGTCCAGGCGGACGCGGCGCTCGCCGTCGGGCGCATCCAGCAGCAGGAACTCTTCCTTGTCCGCAGTGCTCTCGGTGGTCCGCGCCCGCGCCACGAAACGGCTGCCGTCGCGCAGTTCGACCTGCAGCAGGGCGCGGTGCAGGCAGGCGATTTCCAGCACATCGTGCAGGTCGCACTCCAGCGGTTGGTAGTCGGTCATGTGGGGTTCCTCGGCGGTGATGGTGCTCAGCCTGCCATGGGTCCCGGGCCGCCGCTTGGCAAGCCCGGGGGGCGGCGCTACACTGGATCCCAGCCGTGGGGCCATAGCTCAGCTGGGAGAGCGCGTCGTTCGCAATGACGAGGTCAGGAGTTCGATCCTCCTTGGCTCCACCACTATTCAGTGCGGCAACGCACGCAGAAGGCCGGAAGTCCTGAAGTAACAGGGTTTCCGGCCTTTTTTGTTGCACGGTTGGCAACGGAATCGGCCACGAGGACACGCGGGTGATCGGGAAAAACGCACGGACGCTGATTGCTGCGATTGTCCTTCTGGCCATCGGGGCCTATGCCATCTGGTCGGGCGACGGCCGCGACCACAACACCGCCGCCGGTGGGCGCGCGCCCGCTGCGAACCCCTCCTCCCTGGAAGCGCCCGCCGCGCCAGGCCTGCACGCTCCCGGCCCTGCGCCCGCCGCCCCGCCGCGCCCGCAGGCATTCGCGTTCGGCGATCTCAAGGCACGGGCGCAGTCAGGGGACGCGGTTTCCCAGCGTGAACTGGCTGAACTCTACGAGCGCTGCTTCGCGGTCAACATCGCACCAGAAAACTACCTGCCGGGCTACGAAGTCATGGCCCGCCACACCCGGTACCCGGAGGAGACGGCAGAAATGATGCGCACTGCCCGTTCCACCGCGGCGTTGTGCGCGAAGGTCGACGGCGGCCAGATCATCCCGCTCCAGGCCATCCGCGCCTGGCTTGAGTCTGCAGCCACCCGCGGTGACCTCGCCGCCCAGGTCCGGCTGCTCTTGCTCAACGGTGAGAAACCGGACGCGGCCGCCTACACGCGCCTGATGGACGATGTTGCCAGATCGAAAGACCCGGCCGCCGTGTTCCGGCTTGGCGAACTGGTGGCGTACCCCGCACACAGCAGCGCCACGGGCCGGTACGCGGACCTCTCTTCCGATTCGATTTCGGGCCATGCGTGGAGCATCGTCGGCTGCCGCATGGGATATGACTGCAGCAGCAGCTCACCGCTGATGGCGTCCGTCTGCCTGTCGGGTGGCGGATGCGCCGGGTAGAACTACGAAGCGTACGTTCGTTCGAGCCTCATCTCCGCGCGCGACGCACGCTTTCTCGACCTGCGCATCCGCGAAGTGTCGGCACTGCTGGCGCAGCCATAGGCCGGGCGCCAGCGGCCAGCGGCGCTCTCAGGCCGGGTCCTGGCTTCCATCCTTGCGCTGCGGCCGGCGCGAATGCGCGTCATGCACCTGCTGGTCGTCCTGGCCCGGTCGCTGCTTTGCCACCTCATCCTGCCGGCGATCCTGGCGGCTTTCCTGGGCACCCTCGCGGGCCTGCTGCTGGTTGGGGTTCTGCTTGTCGTTCATGGGGGCGCTCCGGCCGGCAACAGGCCGGCCTGGTCAACGCACGCTAGACGCGCGCCAGTGATGCGCGGGTCAGGCCGCCGCGAGCGCTGCGTGCAGGGGCGGCATGCAATTCAGGCCTGCACGCATTCACGCACGGCGAACGGATGCCCGCAGGCGCTGCAGGTGGAATGACCGAACGCCAGCGCCAGCAACTGCTCGGCACGCTGGTCGCCATCATCGCGCACCTGGTGCATCAGCCATTGCTCGGCCACGCCCACCGGTTCGCCCGGCAACAGTGCCGTCGTCGCCGACGGCGCGCCGAACACCGGATCCTCATGGCAGACGTACGGCGCTTCCGCATCCAGCGTGCAGTACAGATCCGCCGAACAGGCTACGCACTCGCCTACGATCTCGCCCTCGGCAAGCCGGTCCAGGTGCTGCGACCAGGCCTTCTCGCCACTCAGGCCCAGCCAGGCCTGGCGCAACCAGCCACGTTCACCGTGAGCATCGTCGGACAGCGGCACCGCATCCTTGCCGGTGCCTCGCAGGCGCTTGTGCACCTTGCTGCGCAACGCATGGATGACATCGCCATGCGGCACCAGCCCAGGGTCGCCCACGTCCGAGCAGGCAACGATCGCGCCGGCCAGCAGCAGCGCATCATCTCCGTCGCTGCGCCCGGTCTGCCGCGCGATCGACAACAGCACCGGCAGCGCCGCGTGGCTGGCCGAATAGACCGTGCCCTGGTGGCACAGGTGCGACCAGATGTCGTTCCAGTCCTGCTGGTGCTGCGGGTCCATCATCGATGCCAGCAGTGCGCCCGCTTCGGACGCGTCGCCATAGGCACCCTGCAGCGTTGCCCAGTCGATGGCATGAACGTCGGCGGTTTTTGGCATGTCCTTCCCTGGTCGATGCAACAGGCGTCCAGCATGACCCATCGGCGGGCGGGATGGACAGTGCGCTTGTGGCTGCAACGCTCGCGCGGCCAGAATCGGCACATCACCGACGCACAAGGAAGCGCCATGTACCGCCCCACCCTGCTGGCCGCACTGCTGGCCCTGCTGCTGCTCACGACCGGCTGTGCCCACCACCTGGCCGCTGCGCCGCCGATGCCCGGCTACATCGGCAACTACGAAGCCGTGCGCGCCGCACAGGACGATCCAGCACGCGGTATTTCCGGCATCTTCGTCATGACCGTGCAGGCCATTGGCAACGACGATGGCCGCATCTACCTCAACAGCGAACGCGACTACCGGCACCCGCTGAACATCACCCTCAACATGGACTCGGCCCTGCGGCCGGGGCTGGAAAGCGCGCTGGGCCTGAAGCTGGACCACCTGCAGAACCGCCGCCTGCTGGTGCGCGGCACCGCGCGCCAGGTCCGCATCGACTTCATCGACGGCAACGGCCAGCCCAGCGGCAAGTACTACTACCAGACGCAGATCAGCGTCAGCGACCCACGGCAGGTACGTTTCGCGCCGTGAGTCGCATTGGCCTGTACCGGTAGCGCCGGGCCATGCCAGGCGAAATGCCAACGGCGCCGCGCTGCGCGCTCACGGGGCGCGGCCCCGCGCTACCCTGACTTGGCGACCAACATCGTCCGGTAGCGCCGGGCCATGCCCGGCGAAATGCCAACGACGCCGCGCTGCGCGCTCGCGGGGCGCGGCCCAGCGCTACCCGTACCTGACGACCAACATCGTCTGGTAGCGCCGGGCCATGCCCGGCGAAATACCAACGCCGCCGCGCCGCGCTGCGCGCATCTGGCGACCAACATCGTCCGGTAGCGCCGGGCCATGCCCGGCGAAATGCCAACGGCGCCGCGCTGCGCGCTCGCGGGGCGCGGCCCAGCGCTACCCGCTGCGGCCGCCTGCTGGGCACCGAGGATCAAGCACTTGCGCGTGCGCAGACGGCAATGTGAAGGTTTTTTGCCAAAACGCTTGCCGAACGCAGTCGACCTCCGTAATATGCGCGTCCTTGGCAGCGACCTCGCTGCAACGAAACAAGTGGCCGAGTAGCTCAGTTGGTAGAGCAGGGGATTGAAAATCCCCGTGTCGGCGGTTCGATTCCGTCCTCGGCCACCAGTTGGAAGACCTGCAGAAATGCAGGTCTTTTTTTTTGCCGCTTCGCGCGACCGATGGAACCTGAACGATGGTTTTCACGCCCGGTCCAGCGTCCAGTCGCCTACTCTCGACGTCTCGACCGGAGACATCCCATGCGACTGCGCCACGCGCTGCTGCCCTGCCTGCTGATCGCCGCCGCCCACGCCGGCGCCGCCAACGTGCAGTCGGTCGAGGCGCTGGATATCGATCGCTATGCCGGCCAGTGGCATGAGATCGCACATCTCCCCGTCTCCTTCCAGAAAAAGTGCGTCGGCGACATCACGGCGACGTACAGCCTGCGCCGCGACGGCCGTATCAGCGTCAGCAACGCCTGCCGCGTGCAGAGCGGAGAGCGCATCGCCGCCGATGGCGTGGCACGCCCGGTGGAAGGCCGGCCCGGCCAGCTGCAGGTGCGCTTCGCCCCCGACTGGCTGAGCTGGGTGCCGCTGGTCTGGGCCGACTACTGGGTGATCGCACTGGACCCGGACTACCAGTGGGCCGTGGTCGGCGAACCCGACCGCCGATACCTGTGGATCCTCTCGCGCCTGCCCGACATGGACCGCGCCCTGTTCGAGCAGCTCAAGGCCAAAGCCGAAGCGATGGGGTACGACCTGGCGCCCCTGCGGGTGATGGCCCCGCTGCGCGATCCCGCGCCCGCGCCGGCCGACTGAACCCCAACCCTTCCAGCATCCCGGGCGCGCCCCTGGCAGCGTCCCGCGCACGCCTGCCGGTCATGCTCACGCGCTACCCTCTGCGACGGGTCGCCATGGGCGATCCATTCCACCATACGCCGTAGTATGCTTATCCCACGCACCCCCTACAAAGGACCTGCGCCCATGCTCCACCGTTTCCGTTTCGCCTTGATTGTCCTGTGCACCCTGGCCCTGGCTGCTTGCAGCGATGGCATCGTCAAGCGTGTTTCGGAACCGGCGGCCAGCCTGCAGCAGCTCACCGTGCGCGCCGACGGCAACTGGACCGTCGCCCTGCGCCTGCAGAACTACAGCTCGATGCCCATGACCTTCGACGATGTGTCGCTGACCCTGACCGTCGGCGACACCGAAGCAGGCACCCTGCAGGCCAAGCCGGCCATCTCCATCGGCGGCACCTCGGCCGACGTCATCAACCTCGACCTGGTGCCCAGCTCCGGCGCGCGCCTGGTGGTGGCCGACGCCCTGGCCGGCAACCGCACCCTGGCCTATGGGCTGAAGGGCACGGTGGCCGCCACGCCGCAGGAAAAGAAGCAGCGCAGCTTCGACATCAGCGGCCGCAGCACCCTCAACCAGGCCCCCGGCCTGCCCGGCGTGCTGCGCTGAGATCCCCCTTTCGCCGCGGCATCGCCTGCCGCGCCCTTTTGTCCTGATCGAGACGTCACCGATGAGCAGCTACACCGCCCCGCTTTCCGACCTCCGTTTCGCCCTGCACGACGTGCTCAAGGTGGAACCGCTGTTCGCCCGCCTGGGCTTCACCGACGCCACCGCCGACGTGGTCGATGCCGTGCTGGAAGAAGCCGGCCGCTTCAGTGCCAGCGTGCTGGCCCCGCTCAACAGCGTGGGCGACGAAATCGGCTGCGTGCTCGACCAGGCCACCGGTGAAGTGACCACCCCGCCCGGCTTCAAGCAGGCGTACGACCAGTTCGTCGATGGCGGCTGGACCGGCCTGACCGCCGCACCGGAACTGGGTGGCCAGGGCCTGCCGCACACCCTGGGCGTGCCGCTGAACGAAATGATCAACGCGGCCAACCTGGCCTGGGGCAACTTCCCCCTGCTCTCCCACGGCGCCATCGAGGCCCTGAAGCAGCACGGCGAGGCGTGGCAGCACGACGCCTTCCTCAAGCCGCTGATCGAAGGCCGCTGGACCGGCACCATGTGCCTGACCGAACCACATTGCGGCACCGACCTGGGCCTGCTGAAGACCAAGGCCGAGCCGAACGCCGACGGCAGCTACGCGATCACCGGCACTAAGATCTTCATCACCGCCGGCGAGCACGACCTGACTGAAAACATCGTGCACCTGGTGCTGGCCAAGCTGCCCGACGCCCCGCCGGGCGCCAAGGGCATCTCGCTGTTCGTCACCCCCAAGTTCAAGGTCGACCGCGACGGCAACGTCGGCGAGCGCAATGCACTGCGCTGCGGCTCGATCGAGCACAAGATGGGCATCAAGGGTTCGGTCACCTGCGTGATGAACTTCGACGGTGCGCAGGGCTACCTGGTCGGCCAGCCGCACAAGGGCCTGCAGGCGATGTTCACCATGATGAACACCGCACGCCTGGGCGTCGGCCTGCAGGGCATCGGCCTGTCCGAGCGTGCCTACCAGAACGCGCTGAAGTACAGCCGCGAGCGCCTGCAGTCGCGCGCCCTGAGCGGCGCCAAGTTCCCGGAAAAGGCCGCCGACCCGATCCTGGTCCACCCAGACGTGCGCCGCATGCTGCTGACCATCAAGTCGCTGGTCGAAGGCAGCCGCCTGCTGGCTCTGCACGCGGCCACCCTCATCGACGTGGCACACAGCGCCGGCGACGCCGCCGAGCGTGAGCGCGCCGACACCCTGGTCAGCTTCCTCACCCCGATCTCCAAGGCCTGCCAGACCGAATGGGGCATCGAGAACACCTACAACGCCCTGCAGTGCTTCGGTGGCCACGGCTACATCCGCGAGCACGGCATGGAGCAGCTGGCGCGCGATGCACGCATCACCACGCTGTATGAAGGCACCACCGGCATCCAGGCGCTGGACCTGATCGGCCGCAAGACCGCCTCCAGCCAGGGCGCCGGCCTGAAGCTGATGCTGGCCGAGATCGAAGCTTTCGCCAAGGAACACGAAGGCAACGAGGCGCTGGCCGAGTTCATCGGCCCGCTGCAGGCCAAGGCAGCCGAGTGGGGCAAGCTGACGATGGACGTGCTCAAGCGCGCCGCCGCCAACCCTGACGAACTGGGCGCGGCCAGCTACGACTACCTGTTCTACTCGGGTTACGTGGTGCTGGCCCACTGGTGGGCCCGCAGCGTCGCTGCCGCCGACGCCAGCGCACACGGCGCCGCCTTCGCCCAGGGCAAGCGCGAAACCGCCCGCTTCTACTTCGCCCGCGTCCTGCCGCGCACCCTCGCCCACGCCGCCGCCATGCAGGCCGGCGCCGCCCCGCTGATGGCCATGGACGACGAGCGCTTCGGCGCCTGAGCCGACGGCGTCTACGCCCCAGTAGATCCACGCCACGCGTGGATAAGGGGCCCAGACCCCGCCATGTATCTGGAGGAGAGCCCCCCTTTGTTAAGGGGGGCGCGCCAACGGCGCGGGGGATAGGAAGAATGCGCGGACCCGAATCCTGCGATTTGCGTATCGCCCACAGGCGATACACAAATCGCAATGATTCGGGTATAAGCTGTTCTCCCGATGGAGACAGACACTACACGCTTGGGTCTGATCGAAGCCGGAGCCTCGATTTCTGCTCCGGGCGCCGCGTCATCGCCCAATGCCAGCCCGCTGCATCGCCCCGGCACCGTCCGCCTGCTCTCGCTTGACGCCCACGGACGCGTCCTGGATTGGATCACCTGGCAGGACGCAGCCTGTCTCTACGCCCGCAACGCGGTCTCCTGGACCCTGGGCGACCCCTGCCTGCATATCCACGGCGGCACCAACCGCCTCAGCGGCCTGCAGAGCGGCATGGACCTGCACCCGATCATCGCTGCCCGCGGCCATGCCCGCTCGCGCGCACCGGACCCCACGCCGAACCTGACCAACCCGGCGCTGTTCGCCCGCGACGCCCACCTCTGCCTGTACTGCGGCCAGCAGTTCAACCGCCCCACCCTCACCCGCGACCACGTCATGCCCCTGTCCAAGGGCGGCCTGGATTGCTGGGAAAACGTGGTCACCGCCTGCTTCCAGTGCAACTCGCGCAAGAGCAACCGCACCCCGCAGCAGGCCAACATGCCCCTGCTGGCCATCCCCTACCGGCCCAGCTGGATCGAGCACCTGATCCTCTCCAACCGCAACATCCTGGCCGACCAGATGGCCTTCCTGAAGGCGCAGTTGCCCAAGCGATCCAAGCTCAGCACCTGAACACCGGCACCGGCAACCCTCACCGTCCTGTCACGGGCGGCGGCGTTTGCTTGCCCCACCCCCGATTGAGGGCGAAAATGGGCGTTCAGAATAAGTGCGAACACGATGATCGACTCTGCCCGCTATCCCCGCCTCGCGCGCATCCAGACGCCCGATGACCTGCGTACGTTCGACGAATCCGAAATGCGCGCGGTCGCCGATGAACTGCGCGCCTACCTGATCGAGTCGGTGGGCAAGAGCGGCGGTCACTTCGCCGCCGGCCTGGGCGTGATCGAACTCACCGTGGCCCTGCACTACCTCTACCAGACCCCGCACGACCAGCTGGTCTGGGACGTCGGCCACCAGACGTACCCGCACAAGATCCTCACCGGCCGCCGCGACGAGATCCACACCGTCAAGCAGAAGGACGGCGTTGCGCCGTTCCCCAAGCGCGAGGAAAGCGAATACGACACCTTCGGCGTCGGCCATTCCTCCACCTCGATCTCGGCTGCGCTGGGCATGGCCATCGCGCGCCAGTCGCAGGGTGATGAACGCAAGGTCGTGGCCGTCATCGGCGACGGCGCGATGACCGCCGGCATGGCCTTCGAAGCGCTGATGCACGCCGGCGGCATGGACCCGGAACCGAACCTGCTGGTCATCCTCAACGACAACAACATGTCGATCTCCGAGGCGGTCGGCGGGCTGACCAAGATGCTCGGCCGCGCCACCGGCAGCCGCACGCTCAACGCGCTGCGCGAGGGCGGCAAGAAGATCCTCGGCGACAAGAAGAACAATCCTGCCCGCTTCGTCAAGCGCTGGGAAGAACACTGGAAGGGCATGTTCGTGCCGTCCACCATGTTCGAGGAAATGGGCTTCCACTACACCGGCCCGATCGACGGCCACGACATGCCCGCCCTGCTGTCCACGCTGAAGACGCTGCGCACCTCCAAGGGCCCGAAGCTGCTGCACGTGATGACCACCAAGGGCAAGGGCTACGAGCCGGCCGAAGGCGACCAGATCGGTTACCACGCGGTGGGCCCGTTCGATCCGGACAAGGGCCTGGTGGCCAAGACCGGCGCCAAGAAGCCGACCTATACCGACGTCTTCAGCGATTGGCTGTGCGATGCCGCCGCTGCCGAACCGCGCCTGTGCGGCATCACCCCGGCGATGCGCGAAGGCTCCGGCCTGGTGCGTTTCAGCAAGGAATACCCGCAGCGCTACTTCGACGTGGCCATCGCCGAGCAGCACGCGGTGACCCTGGCCGCCGGCATGGCCACCCAGGGCGGCAAGCCGGTGGTGGCGATCTACTCCACCTTCCTGCAGCGCGCGTACGACCAGCTGGTGCATGACGTGGCCATCCAGGACCTGGACGTGCTGTTTGCGATCGACCGCGCCGGCGTGGTCGGCCCGGACGGCGCGACCCACGCCGGCAACCTGGACCTGAGCTTCCTGCGCTGCGTGCCGAACATGGTGGTGATGGCACCGTCCAACGAAGCCGAATGCCGGCAGATGCTGAGCACCGGCCTGCAGCACCCCGGGCCGGCCGCCGTGCGCTACCCGCGCGGCACCGGCACCGGCGTGGATGCCGGCAACGAACTGTCCACCTTGCCGATCGGCAAGGGCGAGCTGCGCGTGCAGGGCAACCGCATCGCCCTGCTGGCCTTTGGCAGCACCGTCAGCGCCGCCGAACAGGTCGGCCGCGAGCTGGGCCTGAGCGTGGTCAACATGCGCTTCATCAAGCCGCTGGACCGCGAGCTGGTGCTGGCCATGGCCAACAGCCACGACGGCCTGGTGACCATCGAGGACAACGTCGTGGCTGGCGGTGCCGGCTCGGCCGTGGCCGAGCTGCTGAACGCCGAAGACGTGCTGCGCCCGATCCTGCACCTGGGCCTGCCGGACGCCTTCCAGCACCACGCCAGCCGCGAAGACCTGCTGGCGGAAGCCGGCATCGACGCCGCCGGCATCCGCGCGGCAGTGCTCAAGCGTTGGCCGAAGCTGGAAAGCGGTACGCCGCCGCTGAGCGCCGCAAGCTGAGTAGATCCACGCCATGCGTGGATGGGCTCATCTGTGCGGACCAACGGTCC
>NZ_JACVTT010000033.1:0-46408 GCF_016624665.1 Stenotrophomonas sp. S39
TGCCTCATCCACGCATGGCGTGGATCTACCGATGCCTCATCCACGCATGGCGTGGATCTACCGGTGCTTCATCCACGCATGGCGTGGATCTACCGATGCTTCATCCACGCATGGCGTGGATCTACCGGCGCGCCTGTTGATCGCGCGGGTGTCCGCATTCCAGTAGATCCACGCCATGCGTGGATGAACGTCCGCACACTCCGCGCATTACAGATCACGCGATTGCGGCCGTTATCGGTGCCTCTGCGCATCGAAAACAGCGCGCGCGTGACGCTGCGCACAGCCGTCCTGTGGATTGTTGGTTGCGATTCATCTTCAACGCGATGAAACACGCAGGGACAAACAGTTACGAATGAAAACACTCTAGAATCCCGCCCCCCACGTTGGTTTGCAGTACCCCACGCGCCCACAGAACGGGCGCATGTTTTTTTCTGAAACACGAGATTTCACGGATGTCCCTGAAGACCACCCCGCTGCGCAACGCGATCGTCATCGCGCTGGCTGCCAGCTGCACCACCCCCGCCTTCGCACAGGATGCGGGCGACAACACCACCAACCTCGATCGCATCGAAATCACCGGCTCGCGCATCCGCCAGGCCAGTGTCGAGACCGCCCAGCCGGTGGTCGCGCTCAACCGCGCAGACATCGAGAAGAAGGGCTACGTCAACGTCGCCGACATCCTGCAGGACGTGACCGCTGCCGGCTCGCCGAGCATGAGCCGCGCGTCCTCGCTGACCTCCTCGCGCGACTTTGGTGGCATGTATGTCAGCCTGCGCGACCTGGGCCCGGAACGCAGCCTGGTGCTCATCGACGGCCGCCGCATGGGCGTCAGCGCCGGCGGTTACTCCGACCTGGCCTCGATCCCCTCGGCCATCGTCGAGCGCGTGGAAGTGCTGACCGACGGTGCCTCGGCGCTGTACGGCTCGGACGCCATCGCCGGTGTGGTCAACATCATCACCCGCAAGAACTTCGACGGTGGCGAAGCCAGCGTCTACGTCGGCCAGTACGGTGAAGGCGACGGCCAGAAGCGCTCCTACAGCGCCACCTTCGGCAAGACCTTCGACCGCGGCTGGTTCAGCGTCGGTGCCGAGCGCACCAAGGAAGACGAAGTGATGGGCGGCGCGCGCGAGTTCAGCCGCTACGTCAACGGCCCGCGCCATCCGAACGACGGCCTCAACGGCACCACGCCGTGGGGCAGCGTCACCGTCGGCGGCAAGCCGGTGACGGTCGGCCCGGGCGGCGACCCGACCGATGCAGCCAACTTCCACACGCTGAACCCGGCCGACGGCGCCAACACCAAGACCAACATGAGCCTGCTGACCGGCCTGGAGCGCACCTCGGTGTTCGCCAACGGCGGCTTCTCGGTCAACGACAACCTGCGCATCGTCGCCGACGCGCTGTACAGCAAGCGCGAATCGAGCAAGCACCTGGCCGGCTACCCGTACTCGGTCACCGCCGCACAGGCCCGCAGCGGCGCCCGTGCCGCCCTGTCCAAGGACAGCGCGTTCAACCTGTGGGGCCAGGACGTGCTGTTCTCGCACCGCACCGAAGAACTGCTGCGCGGCACCGAGAACAACCTGGAAACCAAGCGCGGCAGCCTGGGCCTGGAAGGCAGCTTCGAGACCGGCTCGCGCTACTGGGACTGGAACGTCAACTACACCTACAACCGCAATGAAGGCGAGCGCATCGGCACGGGCAGCATGTTCCAGCCGAACGTGAACCAGGCCGTCGGCCCGTCCTTCATCAAGGATGGCGTGGCCTACTGCGGTACCACCGATGCGATCATCGCCGGCTGCGTGCCGTGGAACCCGGCCGCGCCGATGGGTTACACCGGCCCGGGCTCGCTGAGCAACCAGGACGTGCAGGACTACCTGTTCGCCCGCTTCGTGGACAAGAGCCAGACCACCACCAAGGTGGCCAGCGCCAACATCTCCGGTTCGCTGTTCACCCTGCCGGCCGGCGACGTGCTGACCGCGATGGGCTTCGAGCACCGCACCGAAGAAGCACGCTACACCCCGGACTTGATGGTGCAGAACGGCCAGATCGCCGGCACCAGCGGCAAGCCGACCCAGGGCGACTACTCGCTCAACGAGGTCTACCTGGAACTGCAGGTGCCGCTGCTGGCCGACATGGCCTTCGCCCGTGAGCTGTCGCTGGACGTGGCCGGTCGCTACTCGGACTACAACAACTTCGGCTCCACCACCAACAGCAAGTTCGGCGTGAAGTGGAAGCCGATCGACAGCCTGCTGGTGCGCGCCACCTACGGCACCGGCTTCCGTGCGCCCACCGTGGACGATCTGTACGGCGGCACCGTCAGCAGCCGTGACTCGTTCACCGATCCGTGCGACACCTCGTTCGGCACCGCCGCCACCAGCGCTGCGGTTGCTGCACGCTGCAAGGCCCTGAACGTGCCGGCCAACTTCCGCCAGCTCAACAGCGACGGCACCGTCGCCAGCAAGCCGGGCCAGCAGGCCACCACCGATTTCAGCTCGGGTTCCAACCCGGACCTGAAGCCGGAAACCGCCAAGACCTGGACCGTGGGCCTGGTCTACAGCCCGGACTTCGTGCAGGGCCTGGACGTCAGCCTGGACTGGTGGAAGATCCGCATCGACAACGCCATCGTCGGCGAGTCGGCCACCAGCATCCTGGAACAGTGCTACGTGCAGGGTTCGGATGCCGCCTGCGGCCGCTTCACCCGCGGCAGCAACGGCCAGGTCAACGGGCTGGACCGCTCGCTGGTCAACGCCGGCTACCGCGAAACCGCCGGCTATGACATCAGCGCGCGCTACCGCCTGCCGGAAACCGCGTTCGGCAAGTTCGCCGTCACCTGGAACACCACCTACACCGACTACCTGGAGCAGCGTAACGACAACGCCGCCACCACGCCGGTGGAGCAGCTGACCAGCTGGGGCGGCAACTTCCGCGTGCGCTCGACCTTCAACCTGGACTGGCAGTACGGCAACCTGGGCATCGGTTGGACCGCGCGCTACTACTCCAGCATGAAGGAGAAGTGCTCCTACATGGACGAGTGCAACATCCCGGGCTTCAGCTCGGCGTACACCGATGCCTCGCCGACCAACAAGGTGGGCTCGAACACCTTCCACGACCTGCAGGTGCGTTACAGCCTGCCGTGGGATGGCACTGTTTCGCTGGGCCTGAACAACGTGTTCGACCACCAGGGTCCGGTCATGTACAGCCAGCCGAACAGCAGCTTCGTCTACTACGGCGGCTTCGACATCGGTCGTTTCATGTACATGAAGTACCAGCAGCGCTTCTAAGCCTGCACCCGCGTTCCCGTTCCGGCCAACTCTCTCCTGGCCGGAGATGGAAGCAGAACGGCGCCCCTCGGGGCGCCGTTCTTTTTTGCCGGAACCGGGGTCGGATCCCTTCGCGATTACCGCTTCGCCGCCCGCATCGCGCGCACGTTCCCGCCAACAAACAGCACCAGCCCGGCCCAGATCACCGCAAAGCCAATCGCCTTGCCGGTGTCGAATGCCTCGTGGAAGAAGAACACGCCCAGCAGCAGCTGCAGGCTCGGCGCGATGTACTGCAGGATGCCGACCAGCGACAGCGGAATGCGCTTCACCCCGTAGGCGAAGCCGATCAGCGGCACCGCGGTGACCACGCCACCGAAGACCAGCAGCAGGTCGTTGCGCCACCCCCAACCGTGGAAGAACGCACCACCATGGCCGTTCTCGGCCCACACCGCAAACGCCAGCGCCGGCAGGAACAGGTACAGGCTTTCCACGCCCAGCCCGGCCACCGGATCCACCGACACCAGCTTGCGCAGCAGGCCGTACAGGCCGAACGAGCAGGCCAGCCCCAGCGCGATCCACGGCGGCGTGCCGGCATCGATGGTCAGCCAGGCCACGCCCACGGCGGCCATCGCCACGGCCACCCACTGCAGGCGGCGCAGGCGTTCCTTCAGCACCAGCACGCCCAGCAGCACGTTCACCAGCGGATTGATGAAGTAGCCCAGGCTGGTTTCAATCACGTGCCCGGCGTTGACCGCCCAGATGTACAGGCCCCAGTTGAAAGCGATGGTCAGGCTGGATACCGCCAGGATCGGCAGCGCGCGTGGCTGCGCGGCGATCTTCCGCCACCAGCCCAGGCGCGCACTCAGCAGCAGCCACGCCACCACCAGCACCGTTGACCAGATGATGCGGTGGGCGATGATCTGGAACGAGGGCACCTCGTTGAGCAGGTGCCAGTACACCGGCACCAGCCCCCACAGCACGAAGGTGGAGGCGGTGACCAGCAGGCCGCGGCGTTGTTCTTTCTCGTCCATGCTCATTTCTTCCAGGTCCGCGCCATGGTCAGCACCACCACGCCCAGCAGGATCACCGCCATGGCCAGGAAGTCGCGCCATCCGAAATGCTCACCGTTCAGTGCCGCACCCAGCAGCACCGCAATCACCGGGTTCACGTACGCATAGCTGCCGGCCAGCGCCGGGCGCACGTTGTGCAGCAACCAGACATAAGCGGTGAAGGCCACGATGGAACCAAAGACACACAGGTAAGCCATGGCCAGCAGGCCGCTGGTATCGGGCAGCGTGGTCGGGCGCTCGCCCACCGCCAGGCCGATCAGCACCAGCAGCACGCCGCCGCAGATCATCTGCCCGGCAGCGGTCATGAACGGGCCGGGCAGGTCCAGCCCGCGCGCCCACACCGAGCCGAAGGCCCAGCCGACCGGTGCGATCAGCAGCAGCACCAGCCCGGTCGGCGAGGCGGTCAGGCTGCTGCCGGCGTTGAGCCAGACCACGCCGATGAAGCCCACCGCGATGCCCAGCCATTCACCACGGCTGGCGTGCTGGCCGCGCAGCGCCGAGAACAACGCCATCCACAGCGGTACCGAGGCCACCGCCGTGGCCGCCAGGCCCGAGGAGACCTCGCGCTCTGCCAGCACCACCATGCCGTTGCCCAGCACCAGCATGGTCACGCCCATGATGACCAGGTTGCGCCACTGCCGCAGGGTCGGCCGCGGCATCTTCCAGAACAGGCGCAGGGCCAGGTACATCAGGCCGCCGGCAATGATGAAGCGGCTGCCGGACACCATCGTGAGCGGCAGCGCGCCACCGTGCAGGGCCTTGGCGATGCCCAGGTAGGTCGAGCCCCAGACCACGTAGACCAGCAGCAGCGCCAGCGCGACAAGGCCACCCCGGGGGGCAGCCGCAGAAGGAACAGGGGAAGCCGACATGACACACCAGCAGGCAGGGGAAAACGGATTCTAGAAGGTTCGGCCGGTGGAAATAACCCCGCTTCCGGCAGGCGCGCGGGCCTTGTGCGGCGCGGCTGAACGCGCAACATGCGACACCGCGTACGACGATCTAGCTATGGTCCCCCCTGCGCGCCGCTGTCACTCTGTGCGGTCCCCATGCCCTGCCCGCCCCTCCGGCACCCGGCGTTGACGTGGGATGCAGTACCTAGGAGGCTGGCTGGCAGCGCCCACGCGCGCCCCTGGCACCGATCTTTCCCGCATGGAAGCACCGCATCGAGGATCCTCACCCAGATGAGCACCACGTCCCAACCTGCTGTCCCCAGCACCGACGGCGCCGCGCTGCGCCGCTCGATCTCCAATACCCTCAAAGGCTCCGCCGGCAACCTGGTGGAGTGGTATGACGTCTACGTGTACTCGGTGTTCGCCGTGTACTTCGAATCGCAGTTCTTCTCGCCCGAAGACAAGAACTCCACGATGTACGTGTGGGCGATCTTCGCCGCCACCTTCCTGATGCGCCCGATCGGTGCCTGGTTCTTTGGCCGCTTCGCCGACCGCCACGGCCGTCGCCTGGCGCTCACCGTGTCGGTCACCCTGATGGCCGTCTGCTCCTTCCTCATCGCCATCACGCCCACGGCGGCCAGCATCGGCATCTGGGCGGCGATCATCCTGCTGTTCGCGCGCCTGCTGCAGGGCTTCGCCACCGGCGGCGAGTACGGCGCCAGCGCCACCTACATGTCCGAGGCTGCCATTCCCGGCCGCCGTGGCTTCCTGTCCTCGTTCCACTACGTCACTCTGGTCGGTGGCCACGTGCTGGCGCAGCTCACGCTGTTCCTGATGCTGAATTTCTGGGGCAAGCCGGAAATCTCCGAGTTCGGCTGGCGCATCGCCTTCGGCATCGGCGGCATCGCCGCGGTCGTGGTGTTCTGGCTGCGCCGCGGCATGGACGAGACGATGGAAGAATCGTCGATCGAGGCCGCGCGCGAAGGCAAGGCGAAGAAGTCCGGCTCGATGTACGAGCTGTTCGTGCACCAGTGGCGCCCGCTGCTGCTGTGCTTCCTGATCACCGCCGGCGGCACCATTGCCTTCTACACCTACTCGGTGAACGGCCCGAAGATGATCCAGAGCGCCTTCGCCGCCGATGATCCGATGACCGCCACCCTGGTCAACCTGGGCGTGCTGACGTTCCTGATGGTGCTGCAGCCGGTCGGTGGCTGGCTGTCGGACATCATCGGCCGCAAGAGCCTGCTGGTGTTCTTCGGCGTGGGCGGCGTGCTGTACAGCTGGTACCTGATCACCCAGCTGCCGCACCAGCACGATGCCACCCTCGCCTTCCTCACCTTGGCGCTGGGCTTTGTCATCCTCACCGGCTACACCTCCATCAACGCGGTGGTGAAGGCCGAACTGTTCCCCACCCACATCCGTGCACTGGGCGTGGGCCTGGGCTATGCGCTGGCCAACTCGCTGTTCGGTGGTACCGCGCCGCTGCTGTACCAGGGCGCGCTGAAGACCGGCCACGTCGACTGGTTCGCCATCTACGTCACCGCCACGATCGCGGTATCGTTGGTGGTCTATGTCTTCTTCCTCACCAACAAGGGCCCGAACTGGCTCGACGGCACCCGCAAGTAAGGGCGCTGTGTTGATGGCAGCCACCGGTGCAATGCCGGTGGCTGCTGCGTCTCCGGCGTCGCCGCTGATGTGGATCGCGGTGGTGCTGGCCGCAGCCACGGCACTGGCGTGGCTGCTGCGCCGCCCCAGCGCGCAGGCCTCATGGCCGCGCATCGGCTTCGGGGTGGCATTGCTGGTGTTCTGCGCCGCACTGGCGCTGCAGCTGGCGGTGGACCTGGGCAACGGCCACAGCTCCCTGGCGATGAGTACCCACCCGCGCGGCGGGCAACTGCACCCGATGGGCATGCGCACGATGGTGGCGTGCTATCTGGCCGCGCTTGCTGCCAGCGGCTGGGGCGCGTGGAGGCTGCTGCGCCGGCACTACCCCCTCAACGACGGGCGGCGTCGCTCTTCTCGCGGGCACCGTGGAATTCCGACGCCTTCTCCCACTGCGGCCAGCGGCGGCTGTTGGCCAGCTCGGCGCCCAGGTCGTAGACCAGCAGGGTGTCGGCAGCGTGGCCGGCCGGGTCCCAGCTCGGGGTCCAGGCATCGCAGGCCTGGTGGTAGCAGTCGGCGAAGTACTTCTCGCGCAGCGCGCGGCCGGCCTCGACGCCGCCGTCCAGCTTGTCCAGGCCTGGGCCGATGGTGATGGCCGGCACGCCCAGGCGGGCGAAGGCGAAGTGATCAGCGCGGTAGAAGAAGCCCGCTTCCAGGTTCGGGTCGGGGCTGTAGCTGCGGCCACGGGCCTTGGCCACGCGCTCCAGGTCGCCTTCCAGCGACACCCGGCCCTTGCCCCACGACGCGATGTCACGCGTCGCACCGTCCGGGCTGAACATTTCGATGTTCAGCACGGCGGCGGTCTTTTCCAGCGGCGCCAGCGGGTGCGCGGCGTAGTAGCTCGCACCCAGCAGGCCCTTCTCCTCCGCGGTCAGGGCCACGAAGTACAGGCTGCGCTGCGGCTGCGGGCCGGCCGCGAACACACGGCCCAGTTCCAGCACGGTGGCCACGCCGGTGGCGTTGTCGATGGCACCGTGGCGGATGCGGTCACCCTTGGCATCGGGCTGGCCGATACCGAAGGCATCCCAGTGCGCCGAGAAGATCACGGCCTCATCGCCATGCTCGCCACCGGGCAGCTTGGCCACCACGTTGCGGGTCACCACCTGCTCGCGCTTCAGTGCGAAATCCACGCTCAGCTTCACGTTGTCCAGCACCACCGGGCGGAAATCGGCCTGCATGGCCTTGCGCTTCTCGGCGTCGAAATCCAGGCCCGCGTCGGCGAAGATCGCCTCGGCCAGTTCGCGCTGCATCCAGCCACGCAGCGGCGTGTGCTGGGCCATCGCTTCGGCCTGGCCGCGTTCGATGTCGAACAGCGGCGAGGTGCCCGAGCTCTTCACCGTGGCCCAGCCGTAGGCCGCCGGTGCGGTCTCGTGCACGATCAGCACGCCCTCGGCACCGCGGCGTGCGGCTTCCTCGAACTTGTAGGTCCAGCGGCCGTAGTAGGTCACCGCCTTGCCGTCGAACGCGCCCGGTGCATCGGCTTCGAAATCAGCGTCGTTGATCAGCACCACGGCGATCTTGCCGTGCAGGTCCACGTCCTTGTAATCGTTCCACTGGCGCTCGGGTGCATCGATGCCGTAGCCGACGAACACCAGCGGCGCGTTGTTGATCTGCACGCGCTTGCGCGGCTGCAGGCTCTGCAGCGTCACGTCCACGCCGTTGGCCAGCGTGCGCTTGCCCTTCTTCAGCTGCAGGCTGGCCTTGGCCGGGCCTTCCAGCTGCGCACGCACCAGCGGCACCGGCTGCACCCAGCTGCCATCGGTGCCACCGGGCTGCAGGCCGTAGCTGCGGAACTGCTCGATCAGGTACTGCACGGTGCGTTCTTCGCCTGCGCTGGCCGGTGCGCGGCCCTCGAACTCGTCCGAGGCCAGCACCCGCACGTGGCGCGACAGTGCCTGCGGATCGATGCCGCCGCCGGGCAGGTCGTTGGCCGCATGGGCCAGGCCCCCGACGAAGAGGCAGGACGACAGCAGCAACACGCGCATCGGATTCACGGCAATACCACGGCAGGAAGGGGAGTCACCAGAGTGTAACGTGGTCGTGACACCACGGCGCAGCCTTGCCGGTCAGCGGCGTGCGCGGTCCAGCCAGCACGCCAGGCCCTGCGCGTTGAGCTCGATGTCCATCGCCAGCACCTCGGCCACCGCCGCCTGGTCCAGTGCGCAGCCATGCTGCTGCGCGCGTTCCAGGTACAGCGCCTGCAGCGCGGCCAGCAGGCAACGATGGCGGTCGGCGCGGCCATCGCACTGGCGGCCGATCGCCGCCATCGCATCGATCTGCTCGAACAGGTCGCCGGCCAGCTTTTCGACCTGCTGCACGCGGCCGTAGTGGGTCAGGTACATCGCCTGCGGGCCATAGCCCAGCATGCGCTGGATCGAGGCCTTCATCGCCTCCGGGTCGAACTGCACCGGCGAGGAGGTGGGGAAGATGAAGGCGCCCTGCGCGCTGTCCAGCTCGCGGTAGGAAATGCCGAACGTATCGCCGGTGAACCAGCTGCGGCTGCGTGCATCCCACACGCAGTAGTGGTGCTGCGCGTGGCCGGGGGTGTGCAGCAGCAACAGCTCGCGGCCTGCCAGGTCGATGCGGTGGCCGTCTTCGGCCACCACCACGCGGGCCTCGGCAATCGCTTCGATGCGGCCGTAGCTGCGGGCGATTTCCTCGGCGCCATAGACAGCGGTGGCACCGGCAATCAGCCGGGTCGGGTCGATCATGTGCGGTGCGCCGCGCGGGTGCAGCACGGCCTTTGCATTAGGCAGCTGCTGCATCAGCAGGCCCGCACCACCGGCATGGTCCAGGTGCACGTGGGTCAGCAGCAGCCAATCCACCGCCTCCACGCCCAGCCCGGCATCGGCCAGCGCCTGCAGCATGGCCGGCACGGACAGGCCGGTGCCGCAGTCGACGAAGGCCGCACGGCCGTTTTCGACGATGAGGTAGGCGGCGTCGAAATCGGGACGCTGGAAGCCGGTATCGATGGTGTGGATGCTGGGATCGGCGGTCATCGGCACGCACCTGGCAGGATCAGGAACAGACCCCCATGGTAGGCGCCAGCGCGGGCCCGGTTCGATGCGGCTTTGGTCGGGTAGTGCCGGCCGCCGGCCGGTTGTGGACGGGTCGGCGGCGGGTAGAGTCGACTGTCAGTCGACTTCGCGCGCAGCGCGGAATTTGGCGATGCCCGACAGGAGAGCAGTCGACCAACGGTCGACTCTACCGTTCCAGCCAGCGTGGCCGCAGCAGCAACGCCAGCACCAGCACCGCCAGGAACGCGCCGTAGGCATACAGCACGGCCAGCACCTGCGGCCAGATCGGGCCGGCACCGGGCTGCACGCGGCCGATGTGATAGCCCCTGAGCATCGAGCCGATGCTCAGGGCGAAGGCCAGCGCCAGGGTGGTGGTATCGAACAGGCGCCGCCGCGCGGTGCGCGGCTGGCGCGGGAACAGCCAGTACAGGCTGCCCAGCAGCAGGAACCAGGGCAGGAACAGCAGCAGCGACAACCAGGCCATCGCAGACTCCATGTCATCGCGCCGGGGGCGCGCGGCCATCATGCCATGGGTGGTGCGGCATGTAGAGCCGAGCCCATGCTCGGCTGCTTTTCCGTGCAGCCGAGCATGGGCTCGGCTCTACAAAGGCAAAGCCGAGCGTGGGCTCGGCTCTACAAACGCAAAGCAAAGCCGAGCATGGGCTCGGCTCTACAAGGGCGAGCCGGTCAGGCTGCTTCGCGCAGCGCTGCCAGCGCGTGCAGCACGGCATCCACTTCGGCTTCCAGCTTGAACAGCTCGCTCTGCAGCTGGTCGCCCTGCTCGGCCTGCTTGATCACGGCGATCAGCTGGCCGGCATCACGCGGCGAATCGAAGCCTTCGCTCTGGATCAGCAGCGTGCCGTCACCGGCGGTCAGCTTGAAATAGAAACGGCCGTCCTTCTCGCGGTACTGCTTGAACAGCGGCGGTGCCACGCGGGCCACGCCGGCGTCCTCGCTGGCGATGTCGCCGGCGGTGGACAGGTCGCGCAGGCCCACCGCATGGCGCAGCTCTTCCAGCAGCGGTGCCGCCAGCTGCTCGCGCAGCTGCTGGCCACGGCGCTTGAGCAGCGCTTCGATCTTTTCCGGCTCGGCCATCAGCGCGTTGTAGCGCTCGCGCAGCGGCGACAGCTCGCCATCGATGCGCTCGAACAGCTGCTGCTTGGCATCGCCCCAGCTGATGCCGGCGGCAAAGGCCTTGGCAAATTCAGCGGTCTGTTCCGGGGTGGCAAAGGCCTGGTACATCTGGAACAGCGCCGAGCCCTCGGTGTCCTTCGGCTCGCCCGGTGCGCGCGAATCGGTGAGGATCGAGAACACCAGCTTCTTCAGCTCCTCGCGCGGCACGAACAGCGGAATGGTGTTGTGGTAGCTCTTGCTCATCTTGCGGCCGTCCAGGCCGGCCAGCGTCGCCACCTGCTCGTCGATCACCACGTCCGGCAGCGGGAAGTACTCCTTGCCGTACACGTGGTTGAAGCGCTGGGCGAAATCGCGCGCCATTTCGATGTGCTGGATCTGGTCGCGGCCCACCGGCACCTGGTTGGCCTTGAAGATGAGGATGTCGGCGGCCATCAGCACCGGGTACATGAACAGGCCGGCGCTGACGCCCGCATCTTCATCCACGCCCTCTTCGCGGTTCTTGTCCACCGCCGCCTTGTAGGCATGCGCGCGGTTGAGGATGCCCTTGCTGGCGATGGCGGTGAGGAACCACATCAGCTCGGTGGTCTCGCGGATGTCGCTCTGGCGGTAGAACCACACGTGTTCCGGGTCCAGGCCACAGGCCAGCCAGCTGGCGGCGATCTCCAGGGTCGCGCGCTGGGTGCGCTGCGGGTCCTGCGATTTGATCAGGCTGTGCAGGTCGGCCAGGAAGAAGAAGCTCTCGATGTCCGGGGCGCGACTGGCGGCAATGGCCGGACGGATGGCGCCAACGTAGTTGCCCAGGTGGGGCGTGCCGGAGGGGGTGATACCGGTAAGGACTCGGGTCGTCATGACTGCGTGGGGGTAACCTTCGATGAACGGGGCCAGTTTACCGCGCCCGTGACCAACCCCGTCAGGGCCTGCGGCGCGTTTGTTCACCCAACCCCGCTGGAGACGCCCGATGAAACGCCTGCTGCCCCTGCTGCTGATCCTGCCCCTGGCCGGCTTCCGCCCGGCCCCGCTGCCGCCGCCGATCGCCCAGGACGGCCCGGTCCGCATGACCCTGGTCGACCGCGACCGCGGCACCGAACTGCGCAGCTACCCGGCCGACGGCCAACGCTGGGTGGCCGGCGATCGTGGCCATCGCTATGCGGTGCGCCTGTACAACGACAGCCCGCGCCGGGTGCTGGTGGTGTTGTCGGTGGATGGCATCAATGCCATTTCCGGCGAGGAGGCCAACCCCTCGCAGACCGGCTACGTGCTCAACCCCGGCCAGCGCGCGGACATCACCGGCTGGCGCAAGAGCCAGGACGAGGTGGCCCAGTTCGTGTTCAGCAGCCCTGGCAACAGCTATGCCAGCCGTACCGGGCGGCCGGACAACGTGGGCGTGATCGGTATCGCGGTGTTCAACGAGCGCACCCAGTGGCGGCCGGAGCCGCGCCCCATCCTGCGCCGGCCGGCGTCGCCCGCACCCATGGCTGAAGCCTCCGCAGCCGCCGACAGCAGTGCCAGCGCCAGCCGTGCCGAAGGCTACGCGGCCAGGTCGCAGACACCAGCGCTGGGCACCGGCCACGGCGACCGCGAGACCTCGCAGGTGCGCGACACCACCTTCGACCGCGCCAGCCGCGATCCGTCCTATGTGAGCGAACTGCGCTACGACAGCGCACGCAACCTGCGCGCACGCGGCATCGTGCTGGATTCGCCCTCGCGCCTGCCGCGCGAGCCGCAGGCCTTCCCCAACCGCTACGTGCCCGACCCGCCCTCGCGCTGAGGCAGACAGCACGACGCCCGCACCATCACGGTACGGGCGCCGGGCTGTGGGGGCGCGCTGTGGGGGAAGCGCGACGGACCTTTACTTGAAGTCCGGATAATCCTTGCGGACGCTGTCGGAGAACTCGTGCACTTCCTTCTCCGCGCGGTCCTTGGCCCAGCCATAGCGTTCCTGCAGACGGCCGGCCAGATACTCGGCGTTGCCCTCGGCCACATCGAAATCGTCGTTGGTCAGATCGCCCCACTTGGCCTGTGCCTTGCCCTTGAGCTGCGACCACTTGCCGGAAATGATGTCTTTGTTCATTGCTGGAACCCTTGGTTGCAACGGCGTTCTTACCGTGGTTCCAGCTTCGCGCATCGGCTGTTGGCCAGCGGTCAACCCGCAATGAAAAGCGTGCTCACCTGCTTGAATGGTTCACTCCGCCTGCACCCTGGAAAGCGCGCACAAAAAAGGCCGGGACAATATCCCGGCCTCTTTTATTGGGCACCACCCCGGGCTCAGTTGCCCTTGGCGGCATCCTCAACCGACTGGCCTGCCTTCTGCACATCCTTGCCGGCGCCGGCAACGGTGTTGCAGCCAGCCAGCATGGCCACCGAGAACATCGACAACAGCATCAGGGCAACTACACGCTTCATGGTCTTCTCCTGGGGTTCGCCACTACATGGTTTTCATCGCGCTTGGCCATTCCCGCAGTGGAGTGGCCTTGCGTGAAGTGCAATCTGGCGTCTGCCGCGTGCAGCGAGTGTGAACAGGCTTCCAGGCCGTTCAGGTGCAGGCCGCTGACGCTCAGTCGCGCATCAGCGTGGACTTGCCGAACAGGCTTTCCACCAGGTCCACGGCCAGCTCGGCGGTCGCGTTCTGCTTGTCCAGCAGCGGGTTCAATTCAACGATGTCCAACGAGCCCATGCGGCCGCTGTCGGCAATCATCTCCATCACCAGCTGCGCCTCGCGGTAGTTCACCCCGCCCGGCACCGTGGTGCCCACGCCCGGGGCAATGCTCGGGTCGAGGAAATCCACATCGAAGCTGACGTGCAGGTGGGTGTTCTCGTCGATGCCGGCCAGCGCCGCTTCCACGGTGCGCTTCATGCCGTTCTCGTCGATGTAGCGCATGTCGTACACATCGACCTTGTGGGTCTTGATCAGGCGCTTTTCGTCCGGGTCCACCGAGCGGATGCCGATCTGGTGCATCTGCGCCGGGGTGATGGCCGGGCTGCTGCCGCCCAGCTGGGTCAGCGCGTCCGGGCCGAGCCCGCACAGGCAGGCCACCGGCATGCCGTGGATGTTGCCCGACGGGGTGACATCGCTGGTGTTGAAATCCGAATGTGCATCCAGCCACAGCACGCGCAGGGTCTTGCCCTGTTCGCGGCACCAGCGGGCCACGGCAGTAATCGAACCGATGCCCAGGCAATGGTCGCCGCCCAGCATGATCGGCATGCGCCCGGCCTGCAGTTCAGCGTAGCTGGCGTCCATCAGCGCGCGGTTCCAGGCCACCACCTCGTCCAGGTGGCGGTAGCCCTGCACCGGCGTGGTCCACGGGTTGCGCGGGCCGTCCAGGTTGCCCAGGTCGCGCACGTCCACGCCGCGCGCCTCCAGCGCCTCCGGCAGGCCAGCCACGCGCAGGGCTTCCGGGCCAAGCCGTGCACCGCGATGGCCCGCGCCCACGTCGGTGGGCACGCCGATGAGGGTTACGGAAATGGGATGGGCCATGGGTGCCTCCTGCAGGCGAAAAAGAAGCACAGTCTAGCCAGAGGCATGTGACACCACTCGCGGCGGTGCAGCAGGGCAACGGCAATCAGCGGCGCCGCACCGGCGTCACGCTCTGCACTTCACCGCTGTTGCGCAGCATGCACAGGAAGCGGCCATCGGGGTAATCGATGATCAGTTCCTGGTAATCGCTGCCCACCGGCACCTGGGTCACCAGCGTGCCCTGTGCGCCCTTGCGCGTGTTGCAGGCCCCCAGCGCATTGCCACCGCTGGGCGCGCTGTATGCGGCGCGCGAGGTGTTGCGGAACACCGCGCGGCACCCGCCATTCACCCACACCGCGTGCCGCGACAGGCCCCAGTTCTGGCCCTGCTCGCAGCGCGTGCGGCTGATCTGGCGGGCAACTTCCACGTTGCCGCGCGTGTCCATCCCGCACGACACCTGGCGCTGGTCGGTGGACTCGCAAGTGACCTCACTCGGCAGCGCCGCCCCCTCATCGTCATCGTGGTGGTGGCGGTCGTGCCGCTCCGTCGCGGCCGGTGCACCGCTGCCGCTGACCTGGCAGATGCCGTTGGCGCCGCCACGGCCGGTGTAACTGATCTGCGGCGTGCCGTCGTCACCGCTGGTGATCGACAGGGTCACGCCGCTCTGCGCATCACGCGCTTCGAAATAGCGGTCGTTGAAGCGCTTCAGCGCCGCCTCCCGCCCCTGCACGTAGACCGGGCCGCCCTCGTCGGCGTGCACATCCAGGCCACCGGGGCAGCTTGCGTTGAAGAACGGCACGGCGGCCATGGCCGGGGCCGCGAAGGCGGCGCACAACAGTGCAGCGGTAAGGGAAACAGCGTGGCGACGCATGATGGATTCCCAAGGCGGCCCGGATGGGCGGATGGCGACAGTATGCGTCGGGAGGGGCGTGGCTGTTCGTGAGGAATATCAAGACCTCGATCGGCCATCACGGGGCCGGGGCGTCACGGGCCGGCGCTATCATCCGGGCACCCCAAGGACGACCGGACCACCCGCATGGCCACCCCCAGCTTCGCCCCCGCCCAGCAGACCCTGCTTGAGCTGCAGCAGCGCATCCACGCCTTCAGCCTGGACACCGCCAGCGAGTACGCGCTGGATATCGACGATCCGGCCGGGCCGTTGTGGCTGGCGCTGCAGACACGGCTGACCGTGGCACCGCTGTACGGTGGCCTGCACGTGGAATTTTTCGGCAACCCGTGGGACGAACCGTTCGAATGGACGCTGGCCTGCCTGTCGGATCCGGGTGTGGCCGCTGCGGTCATGTCGCTGCGCTTCACCGGCGGGGATGAAGGCGCCAACGGCACCCGCGAATGGGCGTTCACCTCCCTGCTGGACAGCAACGTGCAGTTCCCACGCCTGCGTTCGCTGGTGATCAGCCCCACCGCGCCGGAGCACCACAACACCTCGCTGATCCAGCGCGCGGGCTCGATCATGGAAGAGGCGGGCGAGATCGCCCGCTTCGCCAGCCGTGCCCCGCACCTGACCGAACTGGTGGTGCCCAACGCGCCGGATGCCCGCTTCTTCGATGTGCCGCTGCCCCACCTAAACGTGCTGCAGATTGGCGGCGGCTACGACACCCAGCACTTCATCGAGCACCTGGCCGCATCGCGCACCCTGCCGGCACTGGGCCTGCTGGATTTCAGCGAATCCACCGAACTGCAGTTCACCTGGGCCGATGCGCG
The DNA here is from genome assembly GCF_016624665.1 of Stenotrophomonas sp. S39. NCBI lineage: Bacteria > Pseudomonadati > Pseudomonadota > Gammaproteobacteria > Lysobacterales > Lysobacteraceae > Stenotrophomonas > Stenotrophomonas sp. S39. The sequence continues at coordinate 16,207 of NZ_JACVTT010000033.1, forward strand.
GCAGGCCGATGCGGTGACACCGTTTGCCGCCTACGAACGGCTGTTCGCCAGTGACGCGTTTGCAGCGGTGCATACCTTCCGCCTGCGCAACAGTGCGCTCAGCGTGGCGCAGTTGCAGACGCTTCACGCCCTGCGGCCGGGGTTGCAGTTCATGGTCATCCAGGCGGGCATGGGCGGTTACGTCAGCCATTTCGAGAAGAACGTGTTCCCGTGGGCGCATCTGGTGCCGGGCGATACCGGGCAGCGGTAGCGGTCTGCTTGGCACCGCACTGAGGGTGTGCATGGCCTGGTGCGGCTGTTAAGCCAGCTTTGCAATGCATGTGAGGCGTGGCTTCAAGCGTTGCGATGTAGTCGATTGCGTCAGCACATCTCGAACACGCTCGCGCACCTTGTCGCTTTTGCCATTTGATCCGGAAAAACAGGCCAATCGCGATAATTCATTTTTCCTTTCGGAAACAGCGGATTCATCCGAACAATTGATTGGCACGTCACGACTTTGCGTGCCCAAGATGAATTGCCACCCGCATCGGGTGGCCGGGACTTCCAAACCCGTGTTGTGATGAAGCAAGTTTGCGCTTGTCAGCCGACGTCGCCTGTATGTGGCGGCGTCGGCTGGCAATCCGTCTGCGGCTGTATGGCGGGCGGTGCGTGGGGGTCTCGTACCCGCCGGCTCATCATTCCCGGTTTTGGAAGCCACGCATCGTCCGCCACCCTCAGCCGGTGGCATCTCCGTTACTGCCGAGGATGCCCGCATGTCCAAATCCCGCCACCCGTACCTGACCGCCACCCTGGGCGACGCCGCCACGCAGCTGCCGCCCGATCTGGCCCAGCCACTGGAGGACGCCTTCGCCGCCGCAAATGAAGTCCCTGCACCATCACCCTGCGCAACTGCCTGCTGAACATTGCCGCCGGCGATGCCGCGGATGGACAGCCCTGGCCGTTGCCGACCCGCACGCCCGGCCAGGCCGTCGACAATGCACGCCGGGACCGCAGCGCCGCCGGGTTGGCCGCGCTGCTGGAGCTGTATCACGCCAACGAGCGCGTGCGCGTGGATGGCGAGGAAAAGGACGATATCGGCGACGGCGCGCGCGAAGGACTCATGCTGGCCTGCCGGGGGCTGGCCGAATATGTGGCGCTGCAGTCACGGCCGGGGTGAGGCGGCGCACTCCGATTCACCGGCCCTGGTTACCACCTTTCCGGCCACGTCCACCATGCAGAAGCGGCCATTGAACCAGCGGGACTGCGCCTCGTCCTTGTTGCCCGGCGTGCCCGGTGTGCGCCCCCAGAGTTCCACCTGGTAGCGCTTGCCGCTCTGCAGCGCGGGCGCGGGCGGCCCGCCTTCGCCGTAGGGCAGGCACTGCCCCGGCGGCAGCGGCGGTTCGACAGATCCAGACTGCAGGAAGTCGCGTTCCCAGATCGGCGCGCCGCCCGTGCCGACCTCCATCACCGAAACACCGGTGATGAGCGGCGCGTTGGCGCGCGTTTCGCGGGTATCGGGCACGCCGAAACACGGCACACCGCCACGGTCCTGGATGGTCGCCTGCTGGTAGCGCCCGGCGGGCGACGAACAGCTGGCCATCATCGGCAGCAGCAGGCCCAGCAGCGCGACCGGCACTCGCAGTTGCATCATCGGGTTGTCCTCGGCAGGTTGTCCTTGCTGCTGCGGTCGGCAAGGAACTGGGAAAGCGTGTGTTCCAGCTGTGCGCCGATGCCGGCCACCGCGCGATATCGGGTGTTGTTCATGCGCGACTGTGAGCCACGGAAGGTGACGAGGAAGTAGTCGGCCAGCATGTCACCCTGCGCCTCCATGTTGTAGTCGTGGAACAGGCGCGTTTCGTCCAGTACGTAGTCATAGCTCATGCCCGGTCTTGGCCCGCGCACGAGCTTGACGTTGTAGCCGAGCTGGTACTGCCAGACATGCGTCATCTCGTGGATGAAGAACTGCTGGTTACCGATGCTGTCGGCGGAGAAGTCATCGAGGTAGATGCCCTTGGGGAAGTACATTTCGCCGTTCGGGGTGACAGCGGTGTTCTTGTCCTGGAAGCCGAAAAACAGCCAATAGCCGTGGTTGTGGACCTTTACGCTGCTGTAGTCGACCGCATCGCCGAACACCAGCCGTGCCATCTCGATCTCGCCCGGGGTCAGGCTGCGCTCATGGCCCGGCGCACTCACCGGCACGACCGAGGTGCCCATTTCATCGGAGGTGGTCATCACCCCATCAAGCTCGAAGACCTCCTTGGCGTCGGCGCTGGCCGGCGACGTGCGTGCGCAGCAGCCCGTCGGCTGCTCGGGCGGATGCAGTTCGGCACGCGCGATGGGCTGGCTCTGGCCGGATGACACGCGTGCCGTTTCGCCCTGTTCATTGGTGGTGCCGTTGATGGACTGGCCATCGGCCAGGTGCAGCGTGTACGGCACATTCGCCAACGGTGTCCCTTGCGAGCCGACGAACCGGACCGCCTGGTCATACGCAGGCAGCACCTTGCTGGCGAGCGGCGCCACGGCGCCCACGATGGCGGCCACCTTGCCTGCGGCACCCGAGCTTCCGCCTGCACCGCCCGCGGCCGCGCCGCCACCGCCACCGCCGGTGACATGCACCACGGACTGCTGGCTGGACAGCACCCGGCAGCCGCAGGCAAGCGCGCTGCCATGCAAGGCAACCGGCTGCCCATCGACCATCAGCGTGGCATCGCCTTCGACAATGGCGAAGACGCCTTTATGCAGACTTGGGCAGGTTGCCTTGTCCCCGATACGCGCGACGCCCTTGCCAGCAACATCGGTGTCCCCCGAGGCGGTGATCACCCGACCGCCGCTGGAGGTAACGTCCCCCATCACAATCCAGTTTCGTGCCATGTCCGTCATCCGTTGCAGACCGTGGCCCATGATGCGACGAATCTGGCGGCCTCAACTGAATAGGCGGCTGGGGGCGGCGAGGGGCTGGGCTGCCGTGGGCGGGGTTTTGAATGTCGGCATCTGCCTTGCACTGGCACGCGCGCACCGATATAAAATGGCCGCACCACTCCTCCTTTGCCGCGTCATTCGGTTGACTCAACGGCTCAGGACGAAAAAACCGCCGAAAGGCGGTTTTTTCACATTTGCAGGAAGCAAATATGGCGATCACGACAGCGGTCTACGTGGACGGCTACAACCTCTACTACGGCCGCATCAGAAACACGTGCTTCAAATGGATTGATGTCGTGAGGCTATTCGAGATCCTGCTCCACGATCAGAACCCGACGAATGAACTAGCGCACGTGCACTATTTCACAGCAATGGCATTGGGGCGCTTTGCTACTCATGGCGGCGCTTCAGTTGCGGCACAAGCGTGCTACCTGCGCGCGCATGAACATCTCCACCCTGATCGATTCCTCAAGACATTGGGCAGGCACAGCATGGAGAGAAAGGGAACACTGCTTCCAGTCTTCAACCCAGACGGCCCTTATGACCGCAAGCAACGCATACGGGTGTGGAAAATTGAGGAGAAGCAGACGGATGTGAACATCGCCTTGGCGATGTATCGGGATGCAGCATCCGGGAGATATGCGCAGATGGTTATTTGTTCAAATGACAGCGACGTTGAGCCGGTGCTCAGGGCGATTCGAGAGGACTTTCCTCACATACGACTGGGCGTAGTGACGCCAAGACACCCTCCGGATGGCGGTGGCCCCGCAGGGAGGTCAGTGAGTTCGTCTCTCGATGGGAGGGCGGACTGGACAAGAACGCACCTCTTGGACGACGAACTGAAACGCGCCCTGCTGCCACTGCGCGTACAAACGGGAAGGAAGCCCATCCGAAAGCCTGAACACTGGTAGCCATACGAGCGCGCACGGCATGCTCACACGGGCCAAGGGCCACGTTCTGCGCCATGGCCGGCCATGATCTGGTGCCGCTTATCCGAATCGAACGGATGACCTACTGTTTACAAGACAGTTGCTCTACCAACTGAGCTAAAGCGGCATGGGTGCTTCACCGGCGGCAGTGCCGCGGTGGGGCGATTCTAGCGCAGTCGCGTGCATTCCAGCGACCGCTGCTGCGCAGCACCGCTGCGCTGCTGCACCTGCTTCGGTTCGCTGCCGGCGGCCAGCTGCCCTTCCAGCCACCATTGCCCGGCGTCGCCACTGGCCACCAGACGCGGCTGGAAGCCGGCGGCCTTCACGGCGGCAATGCGGCGCTCGGCGCCCTCGCGGTTGCGGTACTGGCCCAGGGCGATGGCGTTGCTCTCTTCGCCCTGGCTGATGATGTAGTAATCGCTGAGACCGGCGGCGACGATGCGCTTGACCGTGGCCTGCGCCTCCTCGCGGCTGGCGGCGGCTGGCAGCAGCACGCGGTAGCGGGTGCTGCCGCTGGCGGCGGGCTGTTCGCGCAGGCGCGCCGGGGCCAGCAGGCTGCCGGCGCGGCCTTGCGCGGCCACGGCGGCGGCGCGGTCGGCAAACGGGCCCAAGGCGACGCAGCGCGGCGGTGCGGCGGGCTTCTCGGCAGCGGGCTTCGCTATGGCTGGCGTTTCAACCACCGGCGCAGCGGGCTTGGCGGCGGCAGCCACGGTGGGCGCTACGTTGGCAGTGGGCGCGGTTTCGGCGGGCGGCGGTGTCGCCGGTGCCGGCGCCGGTTCCTCGGTGGCCGCCACGGCGGCGCTGGGCGCGGCCTCGCGCTCCTGCAGGGCTTCGGTGGGCGTGGCGGCGCTGGTCTGGGCCACGGCAGCGGCATCGGTGCCGCCCGGCAGCCAGCGCAGCTCGGCCACGCCGGTGGCGGGCTGGGGCGGCGTGGCCGGCGCGGGTTCACTGCGCAGCAGCCACCAGCTGGCGACGCCTACGTTGAGGATGGCCAGCACGACGATCAGGGCACGGGTCAGCATGCTGCCGATACTAGCCTGCGGGCTGGTGCACCGCCCAGCGGGCGAGGCCGTCCAGCACCAGCGACGGGTGGTAATCGGCGCCGTCCAGCAGCGGCATCAGCGCGGGTGCGCCGCCGCCATGCACCAGCAGCGCGGGGGCCACGCCCAGCAGCGCCTGCGCGTGGCGGGCGCTGCGTTCCACCAGCGCCACGGCAGCACCGTCACAGCCGGAGGCCAGCGCATCGGCGGTGTCGTTGGCGAATTCGCTGTAGTCGCCTCCACTGGCCGGCAGCTGCACCGCACGCGCGTGCAGCGCTTCGCGCATGGTGGTGGGCGAAGCGGAAATGCGGCCACCGTGGTGCTGGCCGTCGGCGTCGAGCAGATCGATGGTGAGCGCGGTGCCCACGCCCACCACCAGCACCGGGCGGCGCGCGGTAGCGGCGGCCAGCAGCGCCAGGAAACGATCGACGCCGAATTTTTCCGGCTTGGCGTAGGCAATGCGCACGCCCGCGCATTCGGCACTGGTGCGCACCACGCGCACATCGCCGAAGCGGGCCTGCAGCTGCTGCAGCATGGCGGTGGTCAACGACGGTGCGGCCACGCTGGCAACAAAGGCGGTGCCGCCCGTGGGCAGGCTGTGCGGCGGCTGTGCGGCCATGCCTTCGGCGCCATGCGCCCAGGCCTGCACATCGCCGGCACGGTCACCCTGCAATGGCGCGAACTTGAAGCGCGAATTGCCAAGGTCGAACAACCAATCGCTCATGCCTTCCTCACGCTCACTTCGCCGGCGTGCAGCAGGCGCTCGTGGCCATCGATGCGCACGCGCAGGGCGCCGTCATCGGCCAGGCCCAAGGCGGTGCCGTGCTGCCATTGGCCTTCCAGTTCCACGCGCACCTCGCGACCGGCCAGCATGTCGAAGGCGGCATAGCGCGGCAGGAACGGGGCCAGGCCCTCGCGGTCGAAGACCTCCAGCGCCGGCAGCAGGCGCGCCAGCACGGCGGCCACCACCACGTTGCGGTCCACGTGGGTACCGGCCAGGGTGTCCAGGTCCACCCACGGCTGGGTGATCTGTTCGGCGAAGGCCGGCGGCATGTGCACGTTGATGCCGATACCGATGACCGCACGCGCCGGGCCGGCGTACTCGCCGCCGCCCTCGGCCAGCAGGCCGACCAGCTTGCGGCCGTCCACCAGCACATCGTTGGGCCACTTCAGCTGCGCCTGGGTGTAGCCCAGGTCGTGCAGGGCCTCGGCCACGGCGATGCCGGCCACCAGGCTGAGCCCAGCCAGGCGGCCCAGGCCGCCGGAGAACAGCCGCAGCACCGAGAGGTAGACGTGGGCAGCCAGCGGCGAGGCCCAGCTGCGGCCGCGACGCCCACGGCCGCCGGTCTGGCGCTCGGCCAGCAGGACGCAAACGCCGCGCTGTGGCGCGCTGCAACGCAGCAATTCGGCATTGGTGGAATCCACCGTCCAGGCCACCTGGAGCTCATGCAACAGGGCCACGGCGTCGTCGGGCAGGTGCGCGCGGATGGCCGCCGGGTCCAGCAGCTCCAGCGGCTGGCTCAGGCCGTAGCCCTCGCCTGCGCGGCCTTCGATGCCCACACCAGCAGCCCTAAGTCCTTGAATGCGCTTCCAAATGGCCGCCCGGGTCTGGCCCAGCTCACGGGCCAGGGCGTCGCCGGACAGGCGACCGGCAGCGAGTTTGGCCAGCAATTGGCGATCGTCCACGGCAGCTTCCACAAGGTCAGAACGGAATTATGCGGGAAAGCCGCCAGCGACGCCCGCGGGGTGCCGGGGGCGGGGCTTCCAATACGGGGCCGGGTTCGGGCTAGAATCGGGAACTCACCCTCCCTTAACGTGGATGTCGTCAATGCGCCGTTATGCCCATTGCCTGATCCTGCTGACGATGCCCTTTGCGGCGTCGGCGACGGCATCGCTGGACGACAGCCGTGGGGGCTGCGTGTACTCCACCCCGGACGCCGCTTCGCAGCGTGCCGCCACGTCCACCGCTTCGGCCACCGCAGCCAAGCCGGCGCCGGTACGGCCGGCGGCCAGCAGCGCCACCAGCAGTGGCGGCGGTGGCAGCGATGACGATGTGCTGCAGCGCATCCGCGCGCCGAAGTGGCACAGCTACCTGCCGGGTATGTTCCGCTGATCAAGTCGTTGCTGCAGTGGCTGCGACCTGCGCCGCGGCCGATCGAAGATGCGGTGTGGAATGAAGCCTGCGGCCGCGCCGCCTGGCTGCGGGGCCTTGGCGATGCGCGCCGCGCGCGCCTGCGCGTGCTGGCCACCCGCTTCCTGCATGAGAAGACCATCACCCCGATTGGCGAGCTGCAGCTGCAGGTGGCCGATGGCGTGCTGCTGGCCGCGCTGTGCTGCCTGCCGCTGCTGGAATTCGGCGAGGTCGGGCTGGAGGGCTGGTCGCAGCTGATCGTCTACCCCGACGCCTTCCGCGTGCACCGCAGCCACATGGATGCGGCCGGCGTGCTGCACGAGTGGGATGACGAGCTGATTGGCGAATCGTGGGACAGCGGGCCGTTGATCCTGTCGTGGGCCGACGTGCAGGCCGACCTGGCCGCGCCGCACGAGGGCTACTGCGTGGCCGTGCATGAAATGGTGCACAAGCTGGATGCGCTGGATGGCGCGATGGACGGCACCCCGCCGTTGCCGCGTGCGTGGCAGCGCGAGTGGGCGGCGGCGTTCCAGCAGTCCTACGACGCGTTCTGCGCGCAGGTGGATGCTGGCGTTGAGACGCTGATCGACCCGTATGCGGCCGAGGCGCCGGAGGAGTTCTTCGCGGTGGCCAGCGAGTACCACTTCTCCGCGCCGGATCTGCTGGCGCAGGCGCTGCCGGAGGTGGCCGCGCACCTGCGGCGGTTCTATGGCGAGCCGCCGGCAATGGCCGATTGATTCATCCGTTCGCCGGGCATGGCCCGACGCTACCCGCGGGCACGTCGACCGGTAGCGCCGGGCCACGCCCGGCGGATCGAAATGCGCGTCGACCGGTAGCGCCGGACCATGCCCGGCGGATCGAAGTGCCGGGGTTTACGGCCCCGGCGGCAGGCGCACTTCGAAGCGGGCGCCGCCCAGTTCACTGGAACGGGCCACCAGCAGCTCGCCGCGGTAATCCTTGATCAGGTCCTGCACGATCGACAGGCCGATGCCGTGGCCCTGCACGCGCTCATCGCCGCGCACGCCACGCTGCAGCACCTTGCCGATGTCTTCCGGGGCGATGCCCGGGCCATCGTCGTCCACCGCCAGCAGCAGGCCGGCGCGGCGCGCGTTGGGTGCCGGCAGCGGCTGTGCGGTCAGCAGCACGCGGCGCTTGGCCCACTTGAAGGCGTTTTCCAGCAGGTTGCCCAGCAGTTCCTGCAGATCGCCCGGTTCGCCGTGGAAACGCGCGGCCGGGTCGATGTCGAATTCGCACAGCACGCCCTTCGACGCGTAGACCTTTTCCAGGCCACGCACGATTTCCTCGGCGTTGGATTCCACCGGCAGCGGCGCGGAGAACAGCTTGTGGCCCGACGAGGCGGCACGCGCCAGCTGGTAGGACACCAGGTTGTTCATGCGCTGCAGCTGCACGTCCAGTTCCTCGCGCAGGGCGCCATCGCCGGCACCGCTGTCCATCTGCGTGCGCAGCACGGCGATGGGCGTCTTCAGGCTGTGCGCCAGGTCGGCCAGGGTGTTGCGCTGGCGCTCGAGGTTCTCGCGCTCGCTCTCGATGAAGGCATTGATGCTGTCGGTCAGCGGTTCCAGCTCGCGCGGGTGGCGCTCGCTCATGCGCTCGGTCTCGCCGCGCTGCACCTTGGTCAGCTCGGTGATGACCCGGCGCAACGGGCGCAGGCTCCACTGCAGGATGACGGTCTGCAGCAGCAGCAGGATCAGGCCGATGCCGCCCAGGTAGAACCAGACCCGGCTGCGGAACACGCGCAGCTGCGCGCCCAGCGCGCGCGAGTCTTCCATCACGTAGATGGTGTACGGGAATTCGGTGGCGGGGTCGGCGTCGGCATCCCACACCAGGCCCAGGCCGTAGCGGTATACCGAGCCCTGGCTGCCGTCGATCTGGATCATCGGCAGCGGGCCTTCGAATACTTCCTGGCGCGGGGCCAGCAGGCCGCCGCCCACGGTGGGCAGCATCGGGCCTTCGGCGGACATCGAATTGCCCTTGCCGTCCGGCATCACCACCTGCAGGTAGAGGCCACTGCCGGGCACGTCGAAGCGCGGATCCGGCGGCTGCTCGCGGATGTACAGCGAGCGGTCGCGGGTGAAATCGATGCCGGCCGCGTAGGCCGTGGCGTAGTTCTTCAGGCGCTCACGCAGGTTCGCCTTCGCCGTATCGGCGAAGGCGGCATCCAGCGCGTAACCGGCCAGGGCCAGGAACGCGACCAGGCCCACGGACGCGGCGAACAGCTGGCGCGCCTGCAGTGAGCGCGGCCGCCAGCGTCGGAAGAACCACAGACGGCCGGACATCGTTTATCGCCTTGTGAAAGGCTCAGCCCTCGTTGCGCGGGATCGCGAAACGGTAGCCGCGGCCACGCACGGTCTCGATCGGCTTCAGTTCGCCGTCCGGGTCCAGCTTCTTGCGCAGGCGGCCGATGAACACTTCCAGCACGTTCGAGTCGCGGTCGAAATCCTGCTGGTAGATGTGCTCGGTGAGGTCGGCCTTGGAGACCAGTTCACCGGCATGCATCATCAGGTATTCCAGCACCTTGTACTCGTAGCTGGTCAGGTCGACATTGCTGCCGGTGACGCTGACCGTCTGTGCTGCCAGATCCAGGGCAACCGGACCGCATTCCAGGGTCGGCTTGCTCCAGCCAGCGGCGCGGCGCAGCAGCGCGTTGACGCGGGCCAACAGTTCTTCCACATGGAACGGCTTGACCAGGTAATCGTCGGCGCCCTGCTTGAGGCCTTCGACCTTGTCCTGCCAGCTCGAACGCGCGGTCAGGATCAGCACCGGGAACTTCTTGCCCTCATCGCGCAGGGCCTTGATCAGCTCCATGCCCGACATCTTGGGCAGGCCCAGGTCGATGATGCCGACGTCGAACGGCACTTCGCGGCCCATATAAAGGCCTTCCTCGCCGTCCTGTGCAGCATCGACGGCAAAACCTTCGCGCTTGAGCCGGGCTGCCAGGGTCTCACGCAGCGGGGCTTCGTCTTCGACCAGAAGGATACGCATGAACTCTCCCTAGTGTCCTGGGTGTGGCCCGGAGGCCAGTGGGTACGGTGTATTACGGCAACTATCCCTGTTCAGGGGTTATCGCCGCGTAGTGATGACATATCCGACCGCGGCGTGCGCGGCTGTGAACGTGCCGGGGCGGGATCGTCCATGTAGCGGACGCGGCCCCGGTCATCCATATATTTGACCCGGTTGATGTCCCGGCCATCGAACGGCACGCGCTCGGCGCCGAGGATGTGGCCACCGGTGGAGCGCTGCACCCGGCGCACAGCATCGGACAACGAACGATCATCGCCACGGCCACCACGATCCATCATGTCCGTACGCATGTCCGCGCGCATGGCTGCACGCGGCTCACCGCCACCACCACCACCGCGCGGTGGCTGCTGGGCCATCGCTGCAGAAAGGGGGGCAGCCGCCAGGACCACGCAGGTGGCCAGGGCAATGCGGCGGTGGAAGGGAGCGGAAGACATCGATGCGATCCTAGCCGAGCACGGCGATTCGTTCAAAAGTCGTAAATCCGGAGCGCCGGATACGGAACCCGGCCTTTACATTTCCTTTGCAAATGATTGGTTTGGCGCGGTGAATCCGATCTGAACTTTTCCGGGTGCTCTCCGGCGTTGTTCATCTAAGTGAACATTCGGGACGAATCTACGGGCCTTGTCAAGTCAGGAACGTGACTGCGGTCACGCTGCAGCACGGTCCGATGCGCGCTCGGTGACCGCCAGCGCCCGCTCGATCAGCGCCCAGTCGGCGCCGGGGCGGTGTGCGCCCTCGCTCAGCACCTGCCGGAAGGCGCGGCCGCCCGGCTGGCCATGGAACAGGCCCAGCAGGTGGCGGGTGATGTGCTTCAGGGCCAGGCCCTCGCCCAGGCGTGCCTCGATGTACGGGCGCAGCGCGCGCAGCAGTTCGCCACGCGGGCGCAGCGCGGCGCCGGTCTGCAGCGCCTCCAGCTGATGCAGCAGGTAGGGGTCGTGGTAGGCCGCGCGGCCCAGCATCACGCCATCGACGTGCGCGGCCTGGGCCTGCACCGCCTCCACGGTGGCCAGGCCGCCGTTGATGACCACCGGCAGCGCCGGGCGCGCCTGCTTGAGGCGGTAGGCCCAGTCGTACTTCAGCGGCGGAACCTCGCGGTTCTCCTTCGGCGACAGGCCCTTCAGCCAGGCATTGCGCGCATGCACCACGACCATGGCGGCACCGGCGGCGACCTGGCGGTCGACGAAGCCGGCGAACACCTCGTAATCGTTGTCCTCGTCCACGCCGAGGCGGCACTTCACCGTCACCGGGATATCCACCACATCGACCATCGCCGCCACGCACTCGGCCACCAGGGCCGGCTCGCGCATCAGGCAGGCGCCAAAGCGCCCGGCCTGCACGCGGTCGGACGGGCAGCCGCAGTTGAGGTTGACCTCGTCGTAACCCCACTCGGCAGCGATACGCGCGGCCTGCGCGAGCAGGGCCGGATCGCTGCCACCCAGCTGCAGTGCCAGCGGCTGTTCACTGGCGTCGAAGCCGAGCAGGCGCTCGCGGTCGCCGTGGATGACCGCGTTGGCGTGCACCATCTCGGTGTAGAGCCGCGCACCCGGCGCCAGCACGCGGTGGAACACGCGGCAGTGGCGGTCGGTCCAATCCATCATGGGGGCAACGGAAAGGCGAATTTCTTCAGTTTTCAACATTTTCATGCACTTACCACCGTATATGGGTACACAGAAGCACCCGATTTTTCCCAATTTTTCCCGCTGAATCCCATTCATCTGCACCATCCGCGTACCAACAGGAACGTGGTACACCGGGAGCTGGTACACCGATGGCAACGCTACAACCGCGCAACGGCCGCTGGCGCGCCATTGTGCGTCGAAAGGGTCATCCAACGCAGAGCAAGACCTTCCCCACCAAGACTGCCGCCAAGACCTGGGGCGACCGCATCGAGCGCGAACTCGCCGACTACGAGGCCAGAGGCGGCACCCCCGGAGAGAACCTGACCATCGAGCAGCTGATCAGCTGGCGGATCGAGGATCTGGTCTCGGTGAAAGCTGCAGGCGCGACCCAGACCGGAAACCTGACCCGACTCCGTGAAGGGCTGGGCAGCATAGTGGCCAGGCACCTGACGGCCAACGACGTGATCGAACACGCCCGCCGGCGCGTTCAGGGCAACCACATGTACGCCAAGGGGCACATTATCCCCCCTTGTTCGGCTGCAACCATGAACGTCGAGCTCGGGTTCCTGTCCGAGCTGCTGAAGCTGGCCGGGCCAATGAAGGGCGTGAAGCTGACAGGCGACCCGGTGGCGGAAGCCCGCCCTGTTCTGCGACTGTTGAAGCTGGTCGGGAAGTCCAAGCAGCGTGACCGCCGCCCGACGGGCGAGGAGCTGCAGCGCCTGCACGCCCACTTCTCAGCTGCAGAATGGCGGGCCACTATTCCCATGAGCGATATCGTCACCTTCGCCGTCCTCACGGCGAAGCGTGAAAGCGAAATCACGCGGCTGCAGTGGTCGGACCTCGACGCCACCAACCGCACTGCAATGCTGAGAAATGCGAAGCACCCTCGCGCCAAGGTCGGCAACCACCGCACGTTCCCCCTCCTTGGGGATTCCTGGGACCTAGTGCAGCGCCAGCCGCAGATCCCCGGGGAGGACCGGATATTCCCCTTCAACCCGAAGTCTGTTGGCACGGCGTTTACTCGCGCCTGCAGCAAGCTCGGGATACTGGACCTGTGCTTCCACGATCTACGTTATGAGGCAACGTCCAGACTTTTTGAACAAGGCTATGACATCCCCGAAGTCGCTGCGGTAACGCTTCATCGATCGTGGAACGAGCTCAAGCGGTACACGCAACTGAGGTCTGAAAGCCTACACAGGGCTGTCCGGAAACCTGACAACTAAGCAATCACTTGACGGCCGAACAGTCCCATCGCAATGATTACTTTGTCGCTGGGCGGGAGCCAGCTTGGGGGGATTCCATGGAACAGGATGAGCTAATCGCGCATCTCAGATGGGTGCTTGAACGGCAATTGCACTGGATTGGGACGGCCGATGTTAAGGCTGGGGGCCTAATTGGCATCTATATGGCGCTCACTGCCGTAGCTGCAACCTTGTTGGATTCCGCAGAACCGTCGGCCTCCGCAAAAGCTCTTTTCATCCTAGCCGGCTTGGCGCTTCTTCCTGCCTTGGCGCTGGCAGTTGCAGTTTTTTTCCCGAGAGACAGCTCTCAACGGCGTTCCTCCATATTCTTCGGAGAGATCGCGGCTACTGACCTTAGCAAGTTCATAGAGGCGGGCCGACTGCAGAACAATGCGATTGTGGCGGACGATCTCCTAGGCCAGATTCATATCAACGCCAAGATCGCGACATGCAAGCATGCTTACGCGAAGAACTCCATCATCTTTGGCGCGGTTTCACTGGCGCTTTGGCTCGGAGCCATTGCTACTTTTGTGGGGGAATGATGACCTTTGAAGCCGACTTAGCTCAACGCGTCGCTGCTATTGCAACGGAAGACTGGACAGTCACCCCTGGGCGAGTAGTGCCAGATGTGGCAGGCCTTCCTTTCGCAAATCAAGGAAAAACCCTTTCTGCATGCATCATGTATGCGGATCTAAGCAACTCCACAACTATGGTAGACAATACGCCACGGGAAAGAGCTGCTGAGTACTATAAAGCTTTTCTCTATTGCGCATCACGCATCATAGAAAAGAACGGTGGAACCATTGAAGCTTACGATGGGGACCGAGTGATGGGCGTCTTCTTGGGGGTTGGCAAAGAAGACAATGCGGTCAGAGCCTCGCTGCAGTTAACAAAAGCAATGACAACCATTGCCAACCCCGCCTTCCTCAATGAGTACCCGCTGGAGCATGCAAATTTGCAGTTCACGGTAGGCATTGATTCCGGTGACGTAATGGCGTGCAAAGCAGGTGTGAGGGGTACATCAGAACTCGTTTGGGTTGGACCCGCGGCAAACTACGCCGCCAAGCTCAATAGCTTTCCCGAACTCGACCATGATTACCCGACACGAATCACGGAGGCTGTGCATTCACAGATAACAGCGTGGACGTTCATCCAAAGCGGCCTCACGATCTGGGAGGGGCCATGGGAAAGATCGGGGAAGCTGCACTACCGGACGAAGGCGATAACCGACTTCTAGCAGATGGCCTACCCCAGCCAGCCGAACGGGGGCGAGGTCCGTAGCTTGGCCAGCCTGTTCGCGCGCACTGCCTCCCCGTACGCAGTGATCCTGCTGCAGTGATCCTGCTAATTTCCTCGCGCAGGCGGACCTGGTGTCTGTCCACCCGCAGCTCTGCGCCGGCACGACCCTGCTCGTAGCTGCTGCAGCGGCGGCCTGGCCCGCCAGGCCCATTCCGGTGCCGATCCAAGTGGCCACCCAGGTGTTGTCGTCCACCCGCTGTGACAACGTCACCAGCCACACCCCTTCACAGCCGATCACGGTCAGGGGATCGTTAGGCAGGCGCTGGCACAGCGCGTCGTCCAGTAGAAGTCGGGGGGCAGCGGCATGGCGGGGAGGATTCGGCTAGTCGTCGCAAAGGCTGCGACAAGGGAGCGGGCTGCAGGCGTGAGCATGTGCGGCGGTGGGGATGCGGATGGCCCCCTTAAGCGCGATAAGGTGAAATTTTTCAGGTGACCACGGGAAAGAGGTAACAAAGGTAACCACCCTGAAAAAAATTGACATATTCACCTTTAAAAACAATGATTTATATTGAATTTATCAAGGTAACAATAGAGTAACCTCTGAGTAATCCCATTACCTTCTTCAGAGGTAACATTGGCGGAACAAAATTTCCTTATGAATCAATGACATTACTTTGTACGGATCGAAAAATTACCTCAAATCACCTCGAAAGGTAACCACAACTTTTCCTTTTCTATCAGTCACTTAGAAGCGGCTTGGATGCGCGTGTTACCTGGTTACCTCGTTCCCGTGGTCACCTGAAAAATTGGCTCCGCCCGAAGGTGGCCAAAGGAGGCCACAGGGCTCCACGCAGACACCCCCTATCGCGCAGGGAACCGCAGGGCGAGTCGGTGCCAGCGAAGCAGGGAGAACGCCATGCAGGGCCGGGGCTGGGCCTTGCTGCAGGCAGTGCAGAAAAAGCACCCTATGAAGTGCGCAGGCGTGGCGGGGAGACGAGTGCGCACGGCAACAGTCGCAGGGCACAATTACATCTGAGCAGTGCCCACAGCGGCTGCCCATCGCGCACCAGCCTGTAGCCGGCATAGCAGCCCCCAGCCGGGGACGCTCTGAACCGGGCACCCTGAAGCTCAGGCGACAAGCGTGCTGCAGGCTGGACGTGCGCGAGCTCGCCCACGTCTTCCTTACGAGTAGAGAGTGATGACAGAACGTAAAGCCCAAGGCGCCGGCAGGAACTATCCGCTGGCACAGCAAACCGGACGGCAGGGGGAACTTTGGGTTGAGACCTTCTTCACCAATGCCGGCTGGACCGTCGGCGCATATCAAATCGACGATGGGTACGACCTTTTTGTCACACCGCCAAGAGACGATTTCAACGGCCAGAGCTTTCTAGTCCAGGTCAAGGGGAAAGCTAAACGGCAGAGAGGAGGCGTCTTTGCACCTGTCGCCAGAAAGCGTCTTCGTGACTACGCCGCGAACATCATGCCGGTCTTCATTTTTCGAGTCTTCGTGGGGGATAACACTGCGTATTGGGTGCACGCGCAGAGGGCAGTCGAGCAAAATCCTCGCCTGGCCATTGGTACCGGTGAAGCTCAAGTTCCACTTCCCCCTAGCAATCAAGTGTGCTCAATCGAGCAGTTCGTCGAAGCGGCAAGAGAGATCCTTCTCCCGCTATACAGGCGTTGCGACGGCGTTATGAGCCTTATGAATGCAAAGGTCTCTCATCTGTCGAGCTTGGACGACACTATGAATGTATCCATGGTTCAACAGGGACAGACCACCACGTTCGAGTTCTCAGAAGCTGAGGGCAAGAAGTGCACAGCAGAGATCACGGCAACTTTCGCTGATCAAAACTTGGAGGCGGTTGAAGCAATGGTGGACTATGGGCAGCCCGCTATAGCCAAGAGCGACGCGGTCATATTCACAGGCTCCCCAGTCTTCACTGAACTAGGCTTGGACCGCTCATCCCCCGCAACCATCGAGATCTCCCCACTCTACCGCGAGGCGTGTAGATTGAAGCTACGGCCGTCGAAATCAGCAAAGGCCTTCGACGAAGAGCTAATTATCCCTTGCCTTCTATCCAAGGGCACCAAAGGGATTACGATTGAAAGCACACCAGGCGCTCCGCTGGGGATAAGAATCCGCGGAACAAGCTCAAGCAATGGACACTCGCTAAAGATGAATCTGCAACTGCCAGAATCGTTCACCGATGGCCAAGACCTAGCACTGAAGCAAAGCGTCGGAGCTCTCGGTAAATGGGCAGAGCAAGCGGTCCTAAACGATGGCGTCATAAGCGGCGAAATCGTAAAAGGCAAGCAAGTCATCAAGTTCTATGCGAACTACGATGAGAGCTACGAACTACTTCACTTCATGTCGGCGGTTGGCAAGCTGCACCATGTCGCGCGCCTGATGAATTCAAGCTATCGCCTAACAGACCTCCAACACTCAAAGAAGGAGATCTGGCTGATCGAATGCGTCTACCGAATGCTCAGTGGTGAGACGCTAGACATTGGCATATCCTCAGCAAACATTCCGTGCTCTGAAGAAGACCTCCCAGAAACCGACGACTACGTCGTGCCATTTCTCTTGCCTTTGACATTTGGTGGTCAGCTGGTCTGCCCTGTTCCGATAGAGCTAGATCTTCGGGGATACGACCGATTCCTTAGTGATACCGGCGGCGAAATAGTTCTAGCCAGGCGCTCGGGTAGCACATCAAAGATGACCCTGAAGGAGTTACGGGGGTGAAGGTGCAAAAGTCGTTATTATCTGTCACCCGCCTGGTGCGCTTAAAGGCACCAAGCGGCACTGCACTCGCGAATGCCGCGTGAGTGCTTCCAGATCCAAGCTAGGTCGGCTGCGCCAGCTCAAAGGAGCGGAATTGAATCACCGCATCACCCAGCCATTCGTTGAGCGCGGTTAGCCGCGTCTGTAGGGGCGCCAGCTCCATCGCAGTCCAAACGGTCGCCGCCTCGCGTATGGAGCCAAAGCCGCCGCTGTTCTGCGGCACAATGCCCAGCAGCTGCGGCGGTGTGCGCAGGGAGGCCAGCATGTCGTCTCGGGTCACGCTCTTGATGCCGGTAAACTCATCCTTCGCCGCAACCTCGCTGACGGGAATCAGCTTCAGACCATCCTTGCTGCCGCCCGGCGAGTGCAGGAAAAGGTTGCGGAAATTGCCCGGCCCACGTGACTCGCGTAGCGCGTTTCGGATGCCGTCCACATCGTCCTTCTCGGTCAGGGAGTCGGTGAGGTACAGGATGAACCCGGCATGCGAGCCGTTGTTGTAATACTTCCGGCGAAACAGCGTCGCCGATTCGTTCAGCAGGGCCGACTGAACAGCCGGCATCCATTCCGGCAGCCCGTAAATTTCCTGGTCAACATCTGCCTCGCGGAGCTGGAACACATCGCCTCGAGCAAACTCATGCTCGATCTTGCCGGCGCGGATCTGGAAGAACTCGCCCGGCTCGACACCTCGGCGCACGTACTTGGCCAGCGGCACCGTCAGGGAGTGATTGACACCGGACATAGCGCGGCGGCGCTCGACATAGGCCATGCCGAAGGTGATGTAGTCCAAAGCCAGCTGTGCGAACGCCTCGCGGCTCAGCAGCTTGTGGGGCTTGAACGTGCTCACCAGCATGTTGCGCTTGAACGTCAGCCCGCTGTGCAGATACGGATTGGCCCGGGTGGTGCGGGACAGCCCATGCAAATCCACCGGCGGCTCGAAGTAGCGCCCGTTACGCCAGCATTCGAGGTAGTCGAGGATGCCGCGAGATTCCAGCACGGGCGTGGGGTCACCGAAGGTGAACGCCTCAACGCCGGCAGGCATCCGCACCTGCCGCCGGCAGCAATGTGGTGCAGCTGGGGCTGCGGTTGGCAGGTGGTGACATATGACGCCACACGGGTTCGGCACATTCTGGCTGCTCTATGGCCAATTCGGGGCAACGATGACCGTCGAGCAACTGCGGATGACCTACTTCCCAACGGCGAAGATCAAAACGATGGCCAACAAGCACACAGCCGGCTTGCTGCCGCCACGGGTAGGCGACGTGTACGACACGCGCGACGTTGTCAGTTGGTTGGATGGCCAGCGAAAAGCACGCGCTGCATAAACAGCCAGAGAGGGCCACCCTAGGTGGCCCTCTCTAGTACTGTCAAACTAGACGCGGGCGCTTAATCACAGTTCCTCGTTCGGATAGCGAGGTTCCGGGTGCGGCGGCGTTTCGAACGTGATCTTGCCATCGGAATACTCCCCGCCGATAACGCGCTGATCGTCATCATTTACATCCATGTCATCGCAGCCGTAGTAGATGGAATAACTAACGGTGTAATTGACCGTGATGTCTCCTGCTACAACGTCAATATCCTCAATCTCGTCTCCCGCATGGGCCGCGCGCGGATCGATGTAGTCGGTTTCAAGATCCAGTGCGTGCGACCATTTTTCCTTGTTCGCAAGCAACCATTCCTCGATCTCCCTGTCTCGCTCGGCATCGTCCGTGCATACCAGATCTGGTACTTCAACAACCGTAATCCTGTTCACTACTTTCCTCTCTTCCTTGGGGTGAACTCACTTCCACGGACTTTCCTGAGCACCAATGTTGTACCAACCACCGCGAAAGTCTTGTCCTGATTGGCTGTCGCTCCGATCCATCATCGGGGCGACGGACAGGCGCAGGGAGTCGGCGTAACGGGCGGTGGCGGACGTCATCGGGGCGTTGATCGTGGAGACTGGCATTGCCAGTGAGATCAATAGTTTACACCGGGTGGCTGAATGGCGGCGGGGAGCCCTGTGCGGATACGCCAAGCTTTGACGCTGTTGCCGATTGAACGATGTATCCTTGTGGATACGATCGGCCCATGATCACGCTTCGGGCGACAGAAACCTTCACGCAGTGGCTCCGCGCACTGAACGACGGCAGGGCCCGGGCCCTGATCGTGGAGCGCCTGCAGCGCGTCGCCCGGGGGCTTGAGGGCGACGTTCGATCAGTGGGCGGAGGAGTGAGCGAACTTCGCATCAACCATGGACCGGGATACCGCGTGTACTTCACGCGCCGCGGCAGAACTCTCGTCGTACTGCTTTACGGCGGCGACAAATCGAGCCAGCGCCGCGACATCGCCAAAGCGATCCGCCTCGCAGATTCACTCTAGCCACAATTGACGACGCGCCGTTCCCAGGACTCCCCAATGAGCAAGCTGAAGACAGTTCCCTTCGATCCAGCCGACTACCTCGATGACGACATCGCGATCGCCGCCTATCTGAGCGAGGCACTGGCAGCGGGTGACCCGGATCACTTCCAGGAAGCGCTTGGAACGGTTGCGCGTGCACGCGGCATGGGCGGTGTTGCCGACAACGCCGGGCTTGGCCGCGAAAGCCTGTACAAGGCGCTGCGCCCCGGCGCGCATCCGCGCTTCGATACCGTGCAGCGCGTGCTGTCGGCATTGGGAGTGCATCTGGTCGTGCAGGCGGACAAGCAATCCGCTGGCCCCCCCTGATCGCCGCCGCTGCGCTCGCCGGGCATGGCCCGGCGCTACCAGCATCCCCTACGCGATCAATGCCCGCCGCGCGCGCCGCCCACCTGTTCGATCAGGGTCTGGCTGGCCGCATTGAGCCCAACTACCGTCACCTCCGCCCCATGTGCGGCCAGCTTTTCCTGCGCGCGTTCCAGCGCGGCCACGGCGGTCAGGTCCCACAGGTGGGCATCGCGCAGATCAATCTGCACCTTCGGCGCGACGTGCTGGTAGTCGAAGGCCGCGCCGAGCTGGCCAGCCGAGGCAAAGAACACCTGCCCGCGCACGCGGTACACCTGGGTATCCGCCGCGTCCTCACGCTGCACGTCCAGCATGCGGCCCACCTTGCGGGCGAAGAACAGCGCCGACAGCAGCACGCCGCTGAGCACGCCCTTGGCCAGATCGTGGGTGGCCACGGTGACCACCACGGTCAGCAGCATCACCGCAGACGAGCTGCGCGGATGCGTGCGCAGGTCGCGCAGCGAGCGCCAGCTGAAGGTGCCGATGCTGACCATGATCATCACCGCCACCAGCGCGGCCATCGGGATCTGCCGCACCAGGTCGCTGCCGTACACCACCAGCACCAGCAGCAGTGCGCCGGCCACCAGGCAGGACAGGCGGCCGCGGCCACCGGAGGTCACGTTGATGACCGACTGGCCGATCATCGCGCAGCCGGCCATTCCGCCGAGGAAGCCGGTGACCGTGTTGGCCACGCCCTGGCCGACGCATTCGCGGTTGCGCTCGCTGGGCGTCTCGGTGATGTCCTCGACGATCTGCAGCGTCATCATCGATTCGAGCAGGCCGACCACGGCCAGCGTGGCCGACACCGGCAGCAGGATGCGCAGGGTTTCCCAGGTGAGGGGCACATCGGGGATGAGGAAGTGCGGCAGGCTGTCGGGCAGCTGGCCCATGTCGCCCACGCTGCGCACGTCCACGCCGAAGCCGATGACCACGGCGGTGAGCACGACGATGGCGACCAGCGGCGAGGGCACGGCGCGGGTGATGCGCGGCAGCAGGTAGATGATGGCCAGCGCGGCGGCGCACAGCACATAGACGGTAGGGCCGCGGCCGATCAGTTCGGGCATCTGCGCCAGGAAAATGAGGATGGCCAGCGCGTTGACGAAACCGGTGATGACCGAGCGCGAGACGAAGCGCATCAGCGAGCCGAGCTTGAACACGCCGGCCAGCATCTGCAGCAGGCCGGCCAGGATGCTGGCGGCGAACAGATACTGCAGGCCGTGGTCCTTGACCAGATCGACCATGACCAGCGCCATGGCGCCGGTGGCAGCGGAAATCATGCCCGGGCGGCCGCCGGCGATGGCGGTGACCACCGCGATCGAGAACGCGGCATACAGGCCGACCTTGGGGTCGACGCCAGCGATGAGCGAGAAGGCGATGGCCTCGGGAATCAGGGCCAGGGCGACGACCATGCCGGACAGCAGATCACCACGGATGTTGCCGAGCCATTGCTGGCGCAGGGGGTAGGACGTTTGCATGGGAAAACTCCGCGCGCACGGGCAAAGGGCCACGTGGCGATGCAGTGGAAAGACACGGGTTCCTGAGCCGGGCGGGCCGGGTGCCGAGGTGCGGCAAGGGTCAGGGTGGCGTGATCACTGCAGGCGGGTGTCGGTACGTGGGAGGCGCGCAGTCTACGGGAAGCCGCCCGGCGGCGGTAGCGCGGGCAGGCATTGAACGCAGCGTGACATGGCAGCGCCCTACAATCGGGCCATGGCCCTGCCCTCTCCCCGTTTCTTCGACCCCGCCACCGAACAGGGCGTGCTGCGCCTGTCCATTGCCTTCTCGCTGGCGGTCGCGCTGGCCGGGGTGGTGTTCGGCCTGCTGGCCAATTCTTCGCTGATCATCTTCGACGGCATCTACGGCCTGATCGACGTGGTGATGACCTGGCTGTCGCTGCTGGTGGCGCGCCTGATCGCGCTGTCCACGCAGACCGATGCGCTGCAGTCGCGGCTCAACCAGCGTTTCACCATGGGCTTCTGGCACCTGGAGCCCATCGTGCTGGGGGTAAGCGGCCTGCTGATGATCGGCGCGGCGCTGTATGCCCTGGTCAACGCGGTGGATGCGCTGATGTCCGGCGGGCGCCATATCGCGCTGGGGCCGGCGATTGTGTTCGGCGTGGTGTCACTGCTGGCAGAGAGTGCGTTCGGCGCCTTCGTGTGGCGCGCCAACCGCCGCATCGGCTCGGACTTCATCGCCCTGGATGCAAAGAACTGGGTGATCGCCGCGAGCATGTCGGCCTGCTACGTGGCCGCGTTCGTGGGCGGGGTGCTGGTGCAGGGCACATCGCTGGCCTGGGTCGGGCCCTACATCGATCCGGCCATCCTGGCGGTGGTCTGCCTGTTCGTGATGGTGGCGCCGCTGGGCACGGTGCGGCGGGCGCTGGCCGGCATCCTGCTGGTGACCCCGCCGGACCTGCAGGCGCACGTGGACGCCGTGGCGCGGGACATCGTGGCCCGCCATGGCTTCGTCGAACACCGCAGCTACGTGGCCCAGGTCGGCCGTGGCGAGCAGATCGAGCTGTTCTTCGTGGTGCGCGAGGACGACCCGCCGCGGCCCCTGGTGGAGTGGGACCAGCTGCGCGATGAGATCGGCGATGCACTGGGCGAGGCTTCCCCGGACCGCTGGCTGACCATCATGTTCACCACCGACCGCGAGTGGACCATCTAGGTCGACAGGACGATTCGTCAAATATTCAGGACGAACTATCACCCATCGTCCTGAAGGAACGGGCAAAGTAGACCCATCGAAACACCCACCCACTGACCAGGAGCATCCCATGTCCATCGAAAAGGTTCTGTACACCGCCCAGGCCACCTCCACCGGCGGCCGTGAAGGCCGTTCGGTCTCCTCCGACAACGTGCTGGACATCCAGCTGTCGACCCCTCGCGAGCTGGGCGGCGCCGGCGGCCCGGGCACCAACCCGGAACAGCTGTTCGCGGCTGGTTACTCGGCCTGCTTCCTGGGCGCGCTGAAGTTCGTGGCGGGCCAGGCCAAGGTCGCGCTGCCGGCCGACACCACCGTCACCGGTAAGGTGGGCATCGGCCAGATCCCGACCGGTTTCGGCATCGAAGCCGAGCTGACCATCAACGCCCCGGGCGTGCCGCGCGAACAGCTGGAAGAGCTGGTGCAGAAGGCGCACATCGTCTGCCCGTACTCCAACGCCACCCACGGCAACATCGACGTGACGCTGATCGTTGCCTGATGCGGTGATGCCGGCCAGCGGCCGGCACTACCACGGCAAGAGCAAAAAAATGGGCGGATGCCGGTCGAAACCGGGCATCCGCCCATCCCACCTCGGGTGGGCCCCGGCATGTGGCCGGGGACGCATTCGCTTGTGTAGCGCCGAGCCCATGCTCGGCTGCATGGATCAGCCGAGCATGGGCTCGGCTCTACACGTTCAAACCTTACTTCTCGCTCGTGATGAGCTGCACGACGCTGGAGAAATCCAGCTTGCCGCGGCCGGCCTGGTGGTTCATCGAGTACAGGTTGCGGGCCACTTCGCCCAGCGGGATCGAGGCGCCGACGCTCATCGCCGCTTCCACCGCCAGGCCCATGTCCTTCAGCATCAGGTCGCTGCCGAAGCCGCCGCTGTAGCCGCGCGAGGCCGGGGCATTTTCCAGCACACCCGGCCACGGGTTGCACACTTCGGTGGCCCAGCTGCGGCCGGTGCTCACCGCCATCATCTGCGACAGCACCTTCGGGTCCAGCCCGTGCGCCACGCCCAGGGCGATGGCTTCACCGGTGACGGCCATGATCACGCCCAGCGCCATGTTGTTGCACAGCTTGGCCACCTGGCCGGCGCCGCTGGCACCGACGTGGAAGATGTTCTTGCCCATGGCCTGCAGCACCGGGCGCGCACGTTCCAGTGCGTCCTCTTCGCCACCGACGATGAAGGTGAGGGTGCCGGCCTGTGCGCCGGCGGTACCGCCGGACACCGGTGCGTCGAGCATCTGCAGGCCACGTGCGGCAGCGGCTTCAGAGACCTTGCGGGCGCTGGCCGGGGCGATCGTGCTGCAGTCGATGACCAGCGCACCGGCCGGGATCGCGGCGAGGATGCCGTCATCGCCCAGGTACACGCCTTCGACGTGGCGGCTGGCCGGCAGCATCGAGATCACGACTTCGGCATCGGCCAGGGTGTCACGGGCCGACGGTGCGGCGCTGGCACCGGCATCGACGGCGGCCTGGACGGCAGCCGGCACCAGGTCGAACACGCGCACGGTGTGGCCGTTCTTGACCAGGTTGGCGGCCATCGGGCCACCCATGTTGCCCAACCCGATGAATGCAATGCGGCTCATGCAAGGCTCCTTTCAGCAAGGGGAGTGCCCAGGTCGGCCAGCGGATGCGCGGCGTCGGCCCAGGGGGAAACGAAGAAGGTCTGCGCCCACGCGGCGGTGGCCTCGGCCAGGGTGGCCGGGTTCCACTGCGGGTTGCGGTCCTTGTCGATCAGCAGCGCGCGGATGCCTTCGGCAAAATCGCCACGGGCGGCGCAATGCAGGGCGGTGATGTATTCCAGGCGGTAGACGCTGGCCAGGTCCTGGCCGGCGCTGCGGCGCTGCAGCTCGAAGGCCAGCCGCGCCGAACCGGGTGCACCGGCGGCGAGGGTCTTCTGTGCGGCCTGAAGCCAGGCATCGTCGGTCTGCAGGCGGCTGATGCGGTCGATGATTGCGGACAGGTCATCGCCTTCGCACAGCGCGTCGACCTGCGCGGCGTTGGCCAGCAGCGGGCCGGTCGCGGCGTCGCTGGCATGCGATTGCAGCAGATGATCCAGGCGTTCGTGGTTGTGCGCGGCGTCGCTGGACCAGGCCACCTGCAGCAGCGCATCGAACACTGCGCTGCGGCGTTCTTCGGCCACGTGCACGTCGGCCAGGCCCGCGTAGATGGCATCGCCCGGATTGAGCAGCGCGCCGGTCAGGGCCAGGAACAGGCCGCCCTTGCCCGGCACGCGCGGCAGCAGCCAGCTGCCACCCACATCCGGGAACAGGCCAACGGTGATTTCCGGGAAGGCCAGCTTGGAACGCTCGCTGACCACACGGTGGCTGGCGCCGGACATCAGGCCGATGCCACCGCCCATCACGATGCCATGGCCCCAGCACAGGATCGGCTTGGTATAGGTATGGATGAGGTAATCGACGCGGTACTCGACGTCGAAGAACTCGGCGGCGTAGTCGTTTTCGCGGATATCGCCGTGGCCAGCCCCGCGGAAGGCGACCATGGCCTTGTACAGGCTGTGCAGGTCACCACCGGCGCAGAACGCTTTTTCGCCGGCGCCCTGCAGCACCACCATCGCGATGCCGTCATCGTCGGCCCAGGCGTTCAACTGCTTCAGCAGCAGGTGCGCCATCGGCAGCGAGAAGCCATTGAGCGTGCGCGGCGCGTTGAGGGTGGCGATGCCGATGCGCGTGCCGTTGCCGGCCACGCGCTCTTCGAACAGCACCGGTGCTTGTTCGGCAACGGTGTCGGCGGTCATGCGTTCTTCCACTGCGCGGCGCGCTTTTCCAGGAAGGCGGTCACGCCCTCGACCTGGTCGGCGGTGTCGAACAGATCGACGAAGGCTTCGCGCTCGGCCACCAGCGCCGAGGCGTGGGTGCCGGTGCGGGTGGACTGCACCAGGGTCTTGCAGGCGGCGATGCTGGTCGGGCTCTGCTTGCCGGCCTTCTTCGCCCATTCCAGCGCCAGTGCCTTGGCTTCGCCCTTGCCGACTTTCTCTTCGGCCAGGCCGATGCGTAGCGCGGTTTCCGCGTTGACGCGCTCGCCCAGCAGGATCATGCGCTTGGCCCAGCCCTCGCCCACCAGGCGCGGCAGGTTCTGGGTGCCACCGGCACACGGCAGCAGGCCGACGGTGGCCTCCGGCAGCGCGACCTGGGCGTGGTCTTCGATGATGCGCAGGTCACAGGCCAGCGCGCATTCCAGGCCACCGCCCATGGCGTAGCCGTTGATGGCGGCAATCGACACGCCACGGAACGCGGACAGCGCTTCGAAGGCTTCACCGAAACGGCGTGCGGCTTCGCGTGCGGCGCCCTTGTCGCCCGAGGCGAACTGGTTGAGGTCTGCGCCGGCGGAGAAGAACTTCTCGCCGTCACCGGTGATCACCAGCGCGTAGATGTCGCGGTCTGCGTTGAGCGCGCCCACCAGGTCGCGCAGCGCGGCCAGGCTGTGCACGGTCCAGGTGTGCGCCGGCGGGTTGTGCAGGGTGACCACGGCGGTGTGGCCATCGGCCTCGACCTTCAGGCCCACGTGCTCCTGGGTACGCCAATCCTTCATCGCAGTTCCTCTTCGGTGTTGA
The DNA here is from genome assembly GCF_016624665.1 of Stenotrophomonas sp. S39. Taxonomy (NCBI): domain Bacteria; kingdom Pseudomonadati; phylum Pseudomonadota; class Gammaproteobacteria; order Lysobacterales; family Lysobacteraceae; genus Stenotrophomonas; species Stenotrophomonas sp. S39. The sequence continues at coordinate 42,147 of NZ_JACVTT010000033.1, forward strand.
GCAGGTGGCGGGCAACGATCACCCGCATGATCTCGTTGGTGCCTTCCAGGATCTGGTGCACGCGGCTGTCGCGCAGCAGGCGCTCGATCGGGTATTCGCGGATGTAGCCGTAGCCGCCGTGGATCTGCAGCGCTTCGTTGCAGATCTTGAAGCCGGCATCGGTGGCGAAGCGCTTGGCCATCGCGCACCACACGTTGGCATCGCTGGCACCAGCGTCGAGCTTGCGCGCCGCCGAATGCACCATCTGCCGCGCGGCCACCAGTTCGATGGCCATGTCGGCCAGCTTGAACTGCAGCGCCTGGAAATCGGCCAGCGCCTTGCCGAACTGGCGGCGCTCGCCCATGTAGCGGCGTGCGGCATCCAGCGCGCCCTGCGCGGCACCCAGCGAGCAGGCGGCGATGTTGATGCGGCCGCCGTCCAGCCCCTTCATCGCCAGCTTGAAGCCGCCGCCTTCCTCTCCCAGAAGGTGGCTGACCGGCACGCGGACGTTCTCGAAGGTGATGCCACGGGTGGGCTGGCTGTTCCAGCCCATCTTCTCTTCCTTGCGGCCATAGCTGATGCCCGGCAGGTCGGCCGGCACCGCGATGGCGCTGACACCGCCTGCACCGGCACCGCCGGTACGCGCCATCACCACCAGCAGCTCGGTGGCACCGGCGCCGGAGATGAAGGCCTTGGAGCCGTTCAGCACATAGAAGTCACCGTCGCGCACGGCGGTGGTCTTCAGCGAAGCAGCATCCGAGCCAGCGCCCGGTTCGGTCAGGCAGTACGAGGCCAGCTTGCTGCCCGAGGACAGGTCGGTGCCCCACGCATCGCGCAGTTCGGCCTGGCCCCATTTGGAGACCATCCACGAAGCCATGTTGTGGATGCTGATGTACGCCGCAGTCGACGGATCGACGTTGGCGAGCTCCTCGATGACGACGGCGGCGTCCAGGCGGCTGAGGCCGCTGCCGCCGACTTCCGGGTCCATGTACAGACCACAGAAGCCCAGTTCACCGGCCTTGGCGATCGCCTCGCGCGGAAAGATGCCCTCCGCATCCCATCGCGCGGCGTGCGGCGCCAGTTCGGCCTGTGCGAAGTCACGCGCGGCTTCGCGGTACGCCTGCTGTGCTTCTTCCTGGTCCGTCGTCATCGAGTGGCTCATGGCTGCTCCTGCCCTTACTTCAGGCTGATGGTGGTGTTGACGCCGTGGCTCAGCGTCTCGTCATCGAACCAGCGTGCGGTGACGGTCTTGGTCTGGGTGTAGAACAGCACCACCTGCTTGCCGTACGGGCCCAGGTCGCCCAGCTTGGAGGCGCGCGAACCGGTGAACGAGAACAGCGGCACCGGCACCGGGATCGGCACGTTGATGCCGACCTGGCCGACGTCGATGTCTTCCTGGAAGCGACGGGCCGCGGCGCCGGACTGGGTGAACAGCGCGGTGCCGTTGCCGTTCGGGTTGCTGTTGACCATGGCGATGGCCTCGTCCAGCGTTTCCGCTTCGAGGATGACCAGCACCGGCCCGAAGATTTCTTCCTGGTAGATGCGCATGTCGGTGGTGACACCGGCAAAGATGGTCGGGCCGACGAAGTTGCCCTTCTCGAAACCATCGACCTGCGGCTTGCGGCCGTCCAGCACCAGCTTGGCGCCCTGCTCCACGCCGGAGGCGATCAGGCCTTCCACGCGCTCGCGGGCGCTGCAGGAAATGACCGGGCCGACGTCGGTGCCGGAGACGGTGCCGCCGCTGACCTTGAGGGTCTTGGCCTTGGCCACCAGGTCCTGCACCCAGTTGCGCGCTTCACCGACCAGCACCAGGGTGGAGGCCGCCATGCAGCGCTGGCCGGCCGCACCGAAGGCGGCGCCAACCATCGCGTTGAGGGTCTGTTCCTTGTTGGCGTCCGGCAGCACCACGGCGTGGTTCTTGGCGCCCATCATGCACTGCACGCGCTTGCCGGCCAGCGAGGCGCGGTTGTAGACGTGGGTACCGACGCGGGTGGAGCCGACGAACGACACGGCCTTGATGTCCGGGTGGTCGCAGATCGCGTTGACCACTTCCTCGCCACCGTGGACGACGTTCAGCACGCCCTTCGGAATGCCGGCTTCCAGGGCAAGCTCGACCAGGCGCATGGTTACCATCGGGTCCTGCTCGGACGGCTTGAGGATGAAGGTGTTGCCGGTGGCGATCGCCATCGGGAACATCCACAGCGGGATCATCGCCGGGAAGTTGAACGGGGTGATGCCGGCGCACACGCCCAGCGGCTGCATGATGCTGTAGGTGTCCACGCCGTTGGCCACGTTGTTGGCCAGCTCGCCCAGCTGCAGGTTGCCGATGGCAGCGGCGTGCTCGACCACTTCCAGGCCGCGGAACACATCGCCTTCCGCGTCCGGCAGAGTCTTGCCCTGTTCGGCGGTGAGGATGTGGGCCAGCTCGCTCATGTTCTCGCGGATCAGCTGCTGGTACTTCAGGAAGATGCGCGCGCGGGTGCCGATCGGGGTCTTGCGCCAGGTCTTGAAGGCTTCCTTGGCGGCAGCAACGGCGGCATCCACTTCGCTGGTGGTGGCGAACGGCACCTGGGCCAGCACGTCCTGGGTGGCCGGATTGATCACGTCCTGCCAGTGGGAGGTGGCCGATTCGACGAACTGGCCATCGATCAGCATGCGGATACGGGGCGCTGCAACAGTCATGACGACAATCCCACTGGCTCGAAAGATGCTTGGCATTATTCACAGCACCCTCCTCGATTTCCGGCCTGAATCCGCTTAATCTGGCCAACACGCCAGACGATTCATGTTAATTCTGTGAATTTCCAGCCTTCACAACGCCAGCTGGGCCTGCGCCTGCTGCGCCTGCGCGAACAGCGCGGCTACAGCCAGGTGGACCTGGCCCGTGCCCTGGGCCTGTCGGCCAGTTATCTGAACCAGATCGAGCGCAACAAGCGCCCGCTGACCCCGGCCGTGCAGAAGAAGCTGGGCGAGGTGTTGGGCGACGTTTCTGCCCTGTTCGACGATGATGAGCCCGCCGCGTTGCAGGAGGCGCTGGGCGAGACCCTGCGCGACCTCGGCCTGGCGGAGGTGAGCGCGACCGAGCTGCGGGCACTGGCCGGCAACCTGCCGCAGGTCAGCCGCGCCCTGCTGGACCTGCATCGCCGCCACCTGGCCCTGCGCGAGCACGCCGCCGCGCTGGAGTTCCAGCTGGGCGAGCCCGAGGCCGGCAGCACCCTGCCCGCCGGCGACCAGGTGCGCGAGTTCTTCAACCGCATGCACAACCACATCCCCGAGCTGGACGAACTGGCCGAGCGCCTGTTCGCCGAGTGGGGACTGTCACCCGGGCACGTGGCGCCGCGCCTGCGCCAGCTGCTGGCCGACCGCCACGGCGTGCTGGTGGAAGTGGCCGCGCTGCAGGCCGGGCGCGAGAAGCGCCAGTTCGATGCCGGTGCGCGCCGGCTGTGGCTGCCCGATTACCTGGAGCCGGGCCAGCAGGCGTTCCAGATGGCGGCCGAGCTGGCCCTGCACGGTTACCTGCCGCAGATCGATGCGGTGATCGCGCGTGCGGGCTTCCACGATGAGGCGCGCATCGCGCAGGCGCGGATCGGCCTGTCGAATTACTTCGCCGGTGCGCTGGTGATGCCGTACATGCGCTTCCTGCGTGCGGCCGAGGCCAGCAGCTATGACATCGAACTGCTGGCGCATCAGTTCGGCGTGGGCTTCGAGGCGGTGTGTCATCGGCTGAGCACGCTGGCGCGGCGCAGTGCGCCGGGGCTGCCGTTCTTCTTCATCCGCGTGGACCGTGCGGGCAATGTGTCCAAGCGCCATTCGGCCACCGATTTCCATTTTTCGCAGGTGGGTGGGTCGTGCCCGCTGTGGATCGTCTATGAGGCGTTCAACCAGCCGGGGCGCATCCTGACGCAGACCGCGCGCATGCCCGATGGGCGACGCCACTTCTGGCTGGCGCGGCAGGTCAGCAGCGGGCCGGTGGGCCATGGCCAGCCGCGCAAGACGTTCGCGGTGGCGCTGGGGTGCGACCTGCAGCATGCGGAGCGGTTGGTGTATTCGCTGGGGCTGGATGTGCAGAGCCCGGGCAACTCGGTGTCGATCGGCCCGGGTTGCCGGGTGTGCCCGCGCGAGGACTGCATGCAGCGCGCGTTTGCGCAGTTGCCGGGAAGGTAGGGGGGTTGCAGGGCTGCGCCCTGCACCCGCGGTAGTGCCGGCCGCTGGCCGGCAACCTCAACAGCAAGAGCTGGCTTTCCGTGGGATGGCGGGGTGGGTCCGGTTGAGGGGGACGCCGT
>NZ_JACVTT010000034.1:0-45580 GCF_016624665.1 Stenotrophomonas sp. S39
CCCCCCCCCCCCCCCCCCCCCCCCCCCCCCCCCCCCCCCCCCCCCCCCCCGTCCCCCCCGGGGGCCGCGGGGCCCCCCCCGGCCGCGTCCGATCAATCCCAGGCCGGGGCGATGCCTTCCGGGTTGGCCAGGCGCTGACCGCGGTCGAGCTTGGCGATCTGCGCCATGTCTTCGTCGGTCAGGCGGATCGCGGCCGCTTCCAGGTTGCCGGCCAGGTTGTCGCGCTTGGTCGACGACGGGATGACTGCAAAGCCCTGTTGCAGCGCCCAGGCCAGTGCAACCTGGGCCGGGGTGGCCTGGTGGCGGCCGGCAATGGCCTGGATCACCGGGTCCTTCAGCACTTCGCCGTAGGCCAGGCTCATATAGGCGGTGATGGCGATGCCGTTGTCCTGCAGGAACTTCACCAGCAGGCGGTTCTGCAGGTACGGGTGGATCTCGATCTGGTTGGTGGCGATGGCGCCGGCGCCGAGGATCTCGATCGCCTTGCGGGTCTGGGCGATGGTGAAGTTGGAGATGCCGATCTCGCGGGTCAGGCCCTGCGCCTTGGCCTCGGCCAGCGCCGGCAGGTATTCCTCCATCGGCACGTCCACCTTGTCATTCGGCGAGGGCCAGTGGATCAGGGCCAGGTCGACGTGGTCGGTGCGCAGCTTTTCCAGGCTGGTCCGCAGGCTGGCCAGCAGCGCATCGCGCTTGAACTCGGTGATCCACACCTTGGTGGTCAGGTAGATCTCGTCGCGCGGCACGCCGGATTCGGCGATGGCCTGGCCGACCTCGGCTTCATTGCCGTAGATCTGCGCGGTGTCGATGGCGCGGTAGCCGACGTCCAGGGCGTTGCGCACCGAATCGATGACGGTCTGGTCTTTGAGGCGGAAGGTACCAAGACCAAAGGCGGGGACAGTCATGGAAAGCTCCAACGGGGGGAAAAGGAGTGAACGGGAAGGGTAGGGCAGGGACCGTATGCATGCCGGCAACGGTGCATTGCATGGCCGGTCAATGTGCCGCCACGGCGATGCCATCGGCACGGTGATCAACGCCATCGCGGCGGTCCAGGCGGCCGCTGAGCACGGTCAGCGCATAGGCCAGCACCACCACCAGCGCACCCAGCCACGGGGTATGCATCAGGCCGATGTGCTCCACCACCAGGCCACCCAGCGAGGCACCCAGGGCGATGCCGATGTTGAACGCGGCGATGTTCAGGCCCGAGGCCACGTCGGTGGCCTGCGGCGCATAGCGCTGCGCCTGCTTGACCACGTACACCTGCAGGCCGGGTACGTTGCCGAACGCCACCGCGCCCAGGGCCAGCACGGTCAGCAGCATCAGCCAGGTGTTGTAGGCGGTGAAGGTGAGCACGAACAGCACGATGGCCAGCAGCGCGAAGATGCGCTTGAGCGCCGGCACCGGGCCCAGGCGGTCGGCCAGGCGGCCACCCCACAGGTTGCCGATCGCCACCGACACGCCGTACACCAGCAGCACCAGGCTGACCGCATTGGCCGAGAAACCGGTGACGTCCTGCAGGATCGGCGCCAGGTAGGTGAAGGCCAGGAACGTACCGCCATAGCCCAGCGCGGTCATCGCATAGACCAGCAGCAGGCGCGGCTGCGCCAGTACGCCCAGCTGCTGGCGGAAGCTGGCCGGCGCGCTCTGCGGCACGTTGCGCGGCACGAACAGCAGCGCACCCAGCAGGGCCACCACGCCCAGCCCGGCCACGGCCAGGAAGGTCGCGCGCCAGCCCAGGTGCTGGCCGATGAAGGTGCCCAGCGGCACGCCGGTCACCAGCGCCACGGTCAGGCCGGTGAACATGATGGCGATCGCGCTGGCCGCTTTTTCCTTCGGCACCACCGCGGTGGCGATGATCGAGCCGATGGAGAAGAACACGCCGTGCGCCAGGCCGGTGAGGATGCGGGCGACGATCAGCGAGGTGTAGCCCGGCGCCATCCAGGCGATGACGTTGCCCAGGGTGAACATCAGCATCAGCGCCACCAGCAGCTGCTTGCGCGGCACGCGGCCGGTCAGCGCGGTCAGCACCGGCGCGCCGATGGCCACGCCCAGCGCGTACAGCGAGACCAGCAGGCCGGCCGAGGGCAGGCTGACGTGGAGGTCGGCGGCAATGGTGGGAATCAGGCCGACGATGACGAACTCGGTGGTGCCGATGGCGAAGGCGCCGAGGGTCAGCGCCAGCAGGGCGAGGGGAATGCCACGGGTCATGGCAGGCTCCGAAGGGAAGGAAGGCGCGCAGTGTGCGCGGCGCACCTTTGCCGAAAAACCAGTCTTCACGCCAATCACTCTTGCCTGCTGGTCAATAATGGCGGCATGAAGACCACCCTCGACGAAATGCAGGCCTTCCTGGCCGTCATCGACAGCGGCTCGATCAGCGCCGCCGCCGAACAGCTGGGACAGACCCCCTCCGGCGTCAGCCGCGCGCTGGGCCGGCTGGAGGAAAAGCTGGGCACCACCCTGCTGACCCGCACCACGCGCCGCCTGCACCTGACCGCCGAGGGCGAGGCCTACCTGCGCCACGCGCGGGCGATCATCGATGCGGTGGAGTCGGCCGAAGAACAGATGGCCGCCCGCCGCGAGCGTCCGGCCGGACGGCTGCGCGTGGATGCGGCCATGCCCTTCGTGCTGCACGTGATTGCGCCGCTGGTGGCCAGCTATCGCGCGCGCTACCCGGAGGTGCAGCTGGAATTGAACAGCTCCGAGCGCTACATCGACCTGCTGGAACGGCGCACCGACCTGGCCATCCGCATCGGCCCGCTGGCCGATTCAACCCTGCACGCGCGCGCGCTGGGACGCTGCCGGCTGCAGCTGGTGGCCAGCCCGGCCTATCTGGCCACGCACGGCGAACCGTCCAGCGTGGCCGCACTGGGCCAGCACACGCTGCTTGGCTTCAACGAGCCGGAATCATTGAACCGCTGGCCGCTGCCGGGCGATGCCGACGGGCAACTGCTGGTGCGTCCGGATATCCCCGTATCCAGCGGCGAAACCCTGCGCCGGCTGGCGGTGGAAGGCGTAGGCATCACCTGCCTGTCCGACTTCGTGACCGACCGCGATCGCGCCGCCGGCACGCTGGTGCCGGTGCTGGCCGCGCAGACGCTGGATGTCTACCAGCCGATCCACGCGGTGTATTACCGCAACACCGCGGTGTCGGCGCGCATCAGTTCGTTCCTGGATCACCTGGACGAAGTGATGGCGCAGGGTGATTATCTGCGCTGAGGCTTGGTGGGTGCGGACCGGCTCCCTCGGTGGGTGCGGACCGTTGGTCCGCACTGATCCTGCCGTGGGCCCCCCCACCGGGGGGGGCGGCCCGGGGGGGGGGGGGGGGTGGGGCCGCCCCAAACATTGGGGGGGGGTGGGGTCGGGGGGCCCCCACTTCCCCCCCCCCCCCCCCCCCCCGGGGGGGCCGCTACCCATTCAACACCGCCACGCGTGCCACCGCACCGGTGTGGTGACACCGTCATGCCGCGCGCGCGAAGCCGTCCTGCGTCGTCGCTGCACTCGACAGATCAAACACATCCACCGCTTCGATCAAGCGGTCGGCCTGCTGTTCCAGGCTGCGCGCAGCCGCACTGGCTTCTTCCACCAGCGCCGCGTTCTGCTGGGTGGTGCCATCCATCTGGATGACGGTCTGGCTGACCTGCTCAATGCCCGCACTCTGTTCCTGCGACGCCGCGGAAATCTCGGCCATGATGTCGGTCACGCGCTGCACCGACGCCACGATCTCGGCCATCGTGTCCCCCGCCTGGCGCACGCGGCGCGCGCCGTGGCCGACCTGTTCCACCGACGCTTCGATCAGGGTCTTGATCTCCTTGGCGGCCGCCGCCGACCGCTGCGCCAGGGTGCGCACCTCGCTGGCCACCACCGCGAAGCCACGGCCCTGTTCTCCGGCACGCGCCGCTTCCACGGCTGCGTTCAACGCCAGGATGTTGGTCTGGAACGCGATGCCGTCGATGACGCTGATGATCGCCGCGATCTGCCGCGAGGACGTCTCGATCGCGCCCATGGTCGCCACCACCTGGCCGACCACTTCACCGCCCTGCGAGGCCACGCCATGCGCGCCGATCGCGAGCTGGTTGGCCTGGCGCGCGTGTTCGGCATTCTGGCGCACGGTGGAGGTCAGTTCCTCCATCGACGCGGCGGTTTCTTCCAGGTTGGCCGCCTGCTGTTCGGTGCGGCGCGACAGATCGTTGTTGCCAGCAGCAATCTCGGCAGCAGCCGAATGGATGTTGCCCGAGGTGTGCTTGATGTCGGTAACAATGGTCGCCAGCTGCGCCGCGGTGGTGTTGGCATCGCTGGCGATGCGCGCGAACACGCCCTGGAAATCGCCGTGCATGCGCGCGCCCAGGCGGCCATCGGCAATCGCCCGCAGCATCGCCGATACCTCGCCCAGGTTCTGTTCGGTGCCCTGCATCAGCTGGTTCAGGCCATCGACCATCGCGCGGAAGTCATGCTCGAAACGTGCGGTGTCGCCGCGCTGGCTGAAATCGCCGGCCGCCGCAGCACCGGCCAGGCGGCGGATCTCGCCGTTGATCGCGCCGAGATTGCGCTTGACCGCATCCAGCGCCTCGGTGATCACCGCCTTCTCGCCCGGCAGGCGTTCCATGTCCTGGCTGAGGTCGCCCACCGCATAGCGGCCCATGACCGCGATCGCGCGCATCTTCACCTGGATGTGTGCGTCGACCAGCGCGTTGGTGTCGGCCACCATCCGTCCGTACGCACCGGGGAACGCGGCGGCCTGCATGCGGTGGCTGATGGTGCCGGCGTCGTGCGCCTGCGCCATCGCCGCCTGTGCGGCAAGCACGTCGCGCAGGGTGCCCTGCACGGCCTGCATGGCCTGCGCCAGGCGGCCGATCTCATCGCGGCTGTGCACCTGCACCACATGGTCCAGGTCACCGGCGGCCACCGCGCGTGCGGCGGCTTCCACCGCCAGCACCGGTTGCACCACGGCACGCCGCAGCCACCAGCCCAGGCCGGCCAGCAACAGCACCGCTGCGGTGATGGTCAGCACCGCGCACACCACCAGCGTGCGCCGTGCCTGCTGCGAACGCGCGGCCACCGCGGCTTCGGCCACCTGCGAGGCGTGCGTGCCCAGCGCATCCAGCGCCGCCGCCACCGGACGATCCTTGCCGCGTACCAGCGTGTCACCGGCGGCAGGGTCGTAGCCGGCTTCGGCAAAGGCCTGCAGGGCGGCGTGGTAGTCCTTCTGCAGCTGCGCGTGCAGGGCGCTGAAGGCCTTCGCCATGTCGCGGGTGCGCGCATCGGGGCTGGTGGCCAGGCCGCTGGCCAGTGTCTCCACACGCTTGCCCTCGTCATCGAAGGCCTGCAGGTGGCGCTGGCGCAGCGCTTCGTCGTGGCCGCGCAGCAGCACGTTCTTCCATTCCTGCACCTGGCCGCGGAACTCACGCTGCAGGTGCTCGGCAGCGCGGCTGTGGGCGACCTCCGCGGGCACTTCGGTGGACAGCTTCAGCCACGCCGATGCCAGGCCCGCGAGGGCGCACAGCAGGACGATGGCCAGGCCGACGGATACAGCACCAAGCAGCTTCGACTGCAGCCGCGGCGCACGGGAGGAGGCGTTCATGGGGCGGACTCACGGAAGGGGGGCGATGCGGTATCGACCGCGCTTGAGCCCTCTGAAGTGCGAATCCGATCACATTACCGTTGCGTTTAGAGAGGTGAAGAAAATGTTTCATAGGACAGATGTGTCCATATGGAACGAAAGCGGACTCTCGACAGGAGGTTTAAATGTAACTATCGTAGTTACATGAAATCCGCCAACCCGCTCTCCGACGCGCTGCACGTGATGGCCCATCTGGTCGGCCAGCAAGGCCCGCGCACGTCCGAACAACTGGCTGCCTGCCTGCCGACCCATCCGGTGGTCATCCGCCGCCTGCTGGCACAGATGCACAAGGCCGGTCTGGTGCGCAGCACGCGCGGCCATGGCGGTGGCAGCCAGTTGGCGCGCGAGGCGGCGCAGATCAGCCTGCACGACATCTACCTGGCCGTCGGCGCGCCGCCACTGGTGCAGGTCGGCAACCGCGACAACGGCGGTGGCTGCCCCATCCAGCAGCTGGTCAACCAGGCACTGCAGGACGGCGCGCGCGAGGCCCAGCGCCTGCTCGAAGCGCGCCTGCAGGCCAGCACCCTGGACCAGCTGGGCGCCGATTTCGCCCGCCATCTTGCCCATCACCGTTCCCTGGAAGGTCACCATGAATCCTGATGTCCTCATCGTCGGCGGCAGCTATGCCGGCATCGCCGCCGGCCTGATCCTGGCCCGTGCGCGCCGCCCGGTCACGATCATCGACAGCGGCCTGCCGCGCAATCGTGCCGCCAGCCACTCGCACGGCGTGCTGGGGCAGGACGGCATCAGCGGCGCCGAGCTGCTGAAGAACGCGCGCCAGCAGTTGCTCGACTACCCCACCGTGCGCTGGCTGCAGGGCGAGGTGGTGCACGCGCAGGCCAACGCCGAGGGCGTGGACGTGCGTACTGCCGATGGCCAGGTGCTGGCCGCCCGCAAGCTGCTGCTGGCCACCGGCATTGCTGACCAGTTGCCTGATCTGCCGGGCCTGGCCGAACGCTGGGGCAGCACCGTGCTGCATTGCCCGTACTGCCATGGCTATGAAGTCGGCGGCGGTGCCATCGGCCTGCTTGGCGGTCACCCGATGTCGGCCGCGAAGGCGCCGCTGTTCGCCGAGTGGGGCAATGTCACCTTCTTCAGCCAGGGCCTGCCCATCAGCGATGAAGAGCAGGCCGCCATGCAGCAGCGCGGCGTGCAGGTTGAAACCATCCCTGTGGTGGGCGTGCAGGGCGAGCAGCCCACCTGGCTGGAAGTGGAACTGGCCGATGGCCGCCGCATCGCCCAGCGCGCCCTGTTCGTGCCGGCGATGCAGCAGATGGCCACGCCGTTGGTGCAGCAGCTCGGCTGCACTCTGGTGGAAAGCCCGATGGGCGTGCTGGTGGAGGTCGACATGATGAAGCAGACCTCGGTGCCGAACGTGTATGCCGCCGGTGATGCGACCACGGTCGGCAACATCACCCTGGCAATGGCCGAAGGCGTGCGTGCAGGCATCGGCGTGCACCACGCGCTGGTGGCCGAGGACAGCATGCCGCGCTGAACGGCGCGCTGTCCCAGTAGATCCACGCCATGCGTGGATGCAACCATCACCCCTTCACGCACAGCACCTGGCGCAGCGTGTGCACCACCTCCACCAGGTCGCGCTGCGCGGCCATCACATCATCGATCGACTTGTACGCTGCCGGTGATTCATCCAGCACGCCGCTGTCCTTGCGGCATTCCACGTGCGCGGTGGCCTCGCGGTGCTGCGCCAGGGTGATCTGCTGCCGCGCCGCGCCACGGCTCATCACCCGGCCGGCGCCGTGGCTGCAGCTGTGGAAGCTGTCGGTGCTGCCCTTGCCGCGCACGATGTAGCTGCGCGTGCCCATGCTGCCGGGAATGATGCCCAGCTCGCCTTCGCGCGCGCTGACCGCACCCTTGCGCGTCACCAGCAGTTCCTGCCCTGCATGCGTTTCCTTCTGCACGTAGTTGTGGTGGCAGTTCACCGCCATCGCGGCCAGCTTGAACTTCGGCAGGCGCTGGCGCATTTCCGCCAGCACCCGCGCCATCATCGCCTCGCGGTTCTGCCGTGCGTAGTCCTGCGCCCACGACACCGCCTGCACGTAGTCATCAAACAGCGGCTCGCCCTCCATGAAGAACGCCAGGTCCTTGTCCGGCAGATGGAAGCCGAGCACGCGGCGTTCCAGTTCGCGCCGCGCCTGTTCGATGAAGTAGGTCCCGATCAGGTTGCCGGTGCCGCGCGAACCGCTGTGCAGCATCACCCACACCGCATCGGTCTCGTCCAGGCACAGTTCGATGAAGTGGTTGCCGCCGCCCAGCGTGCCCAGCTGGCAGTCCAGCTTGTCGGTGCGGATCCGCCGGTGCTTTTCCTTGATCTGCTCCAGGCCCGCGGCCAGGCCGGACTGCACCAGCCGCGTGCCGATGCTGTCGGGCAGCCGCTGGTGCTCGCCGCTGCGGCCATTGCCCACCGGCACGCTGCGCTCGATGCCGCTGCGCAGCTGGCGCAGGTCATCAGGCAGGTCGTTGGCACGCAGCGTGGTTCGCACCGCGGCCATGCCACAGCCGATGTCCACGCCCACGGCCGCGGGAATGATCGCGCCCCGCGTGGGGATCACCGAGCCGACGGTCGCGCCCTTGCCCAGGTGCACGTCGGGCATGACCGCCACCCAGGGCCCGACGAACGGGATCGCCGCGATGTTGCGCAGCTGCGCGTGGGCTTCGGCCTCCAGCGGAACGCCGTCCACCCAGCCCTTGATCGGCGTACTGCCTTCGGCATGCAGCCATTGATAGTTGTGTTGAATGTCCATCTCGTAGTGAATGTCCTGCACGGGCGGGCACCACGGCACGGCCGTGGGCGTCTGCCCGTGGTTGCAGCGCGGACGCTGCGGAAGTGAAGGTGCAGGCACCCGCCCTCGACGACGCGTCGTGGGGTAGGGCGCTGCTGGAGTGTGCAGATCGGTCCGCCTGTGCCAGGCGCGTGCCATGGCACGGCAGGCGTGTCCGGATCAGTGTGCGGCGGCGTGCCGCGCGGAGTGCAGAGCTGGCATCGCGGGTCCTTGTATCGACGCAGATGAAAACGCCCCCGGACGTGCAGTCCGAGGGCGTCGTCAGTCCTCGGAGATCGGGGTGGCCGATCTCCGCAGGGCGGGCATCAGGCCGTTGTCAGCAGGCTTTCCTCGCCCGGCGCACGCTTCGCCACGTCCATGCGCAGGCATGGCAGCAGGTTGGCGATGGCGACGACGGGTGTGTTCAAGGAAGGTCTTCCGTTGCGGGTTGAAACGTGGCGCGCACCATAAACGACGTTCATTGCGTGCGCAACCCATTCACGCTGGGGCGTCTGCAGGTTTCCCGCGCCTCAGCCTTCAACGCTGGCGGCATCCAGCTGTGCGATGTCCTGCACGCTCAGGCCGACATTGGCGGCCGCGAGCAGGTCATGCAGCTGCTCGACGCTGGTGGCGCTGACGATTGGCGCAGTAATCGACGGCCGTGCGATCTGCCACGCCAGCGCGATCTGCGCGGCACTGGCGCCGTGCTTGCTGGCCACGTCATCCAGCGCCTGCAGGATGCGCAGGCCGCGCGGATTCAGATAGCGCTTGACCACGTTCTCGCCGCGCGCCGGGCTCTTGGCCGCATCGTCCGCGGTGCGGTACTTGCCGCTGAGGAAACCGCTGGCCAGTGCGTAGTAACCGATCACGCCGATCTGCTCGCGCTGCACCAGCGGTTCCAGTTCCTTCTCGTAACCGGCGCGGTCGTACAGGTTGTACTCCGGCTGCAGCGTTTCATAGCGCGGCAGCTTGTAATCGGTGGACACCTTCAGCGCATCGGCCAGGCGCGTGGCGCTGTAGTTGGACGCACCGATGGCGCGCACCTTGCCCGCTTCGATCAGGCGCCCGAACGCGGCCAGCGTTGCTTCCAGCGGCGTCGATTCATCGTCCTCGTGGGCCTGGTACAGATCGATGACGTCGGTCTGCAGGCGCCGCAGCGAATCTTCCACCGCGGCATTGATGTTGTCCGGCGTCAGCCCGGGGCGCTCGGCCCACTTGGCCACCTTGGTGGCGAGCACGACCTTGTCTCGCTTGCCGCTGCGGGCGAACCACTTGCCGATCAGCGTTTCCGATTCGCCACCCTGGTTGCCCGGCACCCAGGCCGAATAGACATCGGCGGTGTCGACCAGGTTGAAGCCGGCATCGACAAAGGCATCGAGCAGGGCGAAGCTGGCCTTCTCATCGGCGCTCCAGCCAAACACGTTGCCACCGAAGGCGAGCGGACGTACATGCAGGCCGGAACGGCCCAGTTCGCGGGTTGCCGTCATGGGCACGGACTCCTTGGGGTAGTCCTGCAGCATAGAGCGCGATGTGTGACCGCGCTGCGGCGCTGGACACAAAACAGTGTTCCGTCGCGGGCGCGTGGCTAACGTTTTGTGAACACCTTGCGCGCGGTGGCTGCTAGTCTCGCCGCATCTTCCGCTGGAATCGCCCCGATGATCGCTGCTTCGTCCCTGCGTGGTTGCCGCCTGCTGTTTGCCTCGGCCCTGCTCGTTGCTGTCCCCGCATTCGCCGCCCCGGCCACGGTGGCACCGGCGAAGATCCAGGTCACGCCGGCCATCGACGCGGCGGTGAAGGCGTCCACCCGCGACCCTGCCAACGTCAAGCGCGACAACTACCGCCATCCGGCGCAGTCGCTCGCCTTCTTCAAGGTCTCGCCGGAAAAGACCGTCATCGAGATCACGCCCGGCAACGGCTGGTATTCGGAAATCCTGGCGCCGCTGCTGCGTGACAAGGGCCATTACATTGCTGCCGTGGTCGATCCGTCTGCCGTGCCCGAAGGCCGTGGCCGTGATTACCAGCAGCGCAGCCGCGATGGCCTGGAAAAGAAGTTCGCCGGTGCACCGGCCCAGTTCGACAAGGCCGCCGTGGTGGGCTACGACCCGGCCAAGCCGGTGTTCGGCCCGGCCAATTCAGCCGATGTGGTGCTGACCTTCCGCAACGTGCACAACTGGCGCAAGGCCGGCCAGGCCCAGGGCATGTTCCAGGGGTTCTTCAACGTGCTCAAGCCGGGCGGCGTGCTGGGCGTGGTCGAGCACCGCGCCAAGGCCGACGTCGCCGATGACGACGACACCGGCTACGTGGGCCAGCAGCAGGTCATCGCCATGGCCGAGGCCGCAGGTTTCACGCTGGAGGCTCGCACCGAGGTCAATGCCAACCCGCGTGACACCAAGGACCACCCGAACGGCGTGTGGACCCTGCCGCCGACCAACCAGCATGACAAGGCCGACGATGCGAAGTACCAGGCCATCGGCGAAAGCGACCGCATGACCCTGCGTTTCGTGAAGCCGTAAGCCGGTAGCACCGGGCCACGCCCGGCGAGCGCAGCGGCGTGGCAAGGGAGGCGACGTGCATCCGCCGGGCATGGCCCGGCGCTACCCCAAGGGAGTGGACGGTTGAACAAGGTCTTCTACATCTTCGTCGCAGTGCTGGTACTGGCGCGGCTGTTTGATTTCGTGTTTTACGGTGGCCATGCCTACGATCTGATGGCGACGGTGGGGTTTGCCGTGGTGTTTGCCGGCGCGCTGCTGGAAGAACGGGCGCGCCGGGCCAGCCCGCCGCTCGCACGCCTGCGGTGCCGCGCCAATGTCATCGCCGCATGCGGTATCGCGCTGGTGCTGGGTTCGTTCCTGCTGGAATGGAAGGTCTTCGGCTGAGGAAGGCGGCCGAGCGTGGGCTCGGCTCTGCAATTCCGGGCGCGCAGCGCGGCGTGGGACAATGCCGCATCCACTGCCTGCCGTGCCCGCAATGCTGATTGCCTTCAACAAGCCCTTCAACGTGCTCTGCCAGTTCACCGACCGCAGCGTGCCGCCGCGGCCGACCCTGGCCGGCTTCGGCCTGCCGCCGCGCGTGTACGCGGCGGGCCGGCTGGACCATGACAGCGAGGGCCTGCTGCTGCTGACCGACAACGGCACGCTGGCGCATAAGCTGACCGACCCGAAGCACAAGGCCGACAAGACCTATTGGGTGCAGGTGGAAGGCACGCCCAGCGATGAACAGCTGCAGCGGCTGCGCGATGGCGTGGTGCTGAACGATGGGCCCACCCTGCCGGCGAAGATCGAGCGCCTCGATCCGGCGCCGGAACTGTGGCTGCGTGATCCGCCGGTGCGTTTCCGCAAGACCGTGCCCGACAGCTGGCTGGCCATCACGATCCGCGAAGGCCGCAACCGCCAGGTGCGGCGGATGACCGCGGCGGTGAACCTGCCCACCCTGCGCCTGGTGCGCGTGGCGATGGGCCCCTACCGCCTGGATGACCTGCAGCCGGGGCAGTGGCGGCAGATCGGCTGAGACAGAAAAGGCCGGAGGCCCTGCGGCGTCCGGCCCTTGTGGTCCCCGGTCAGCGCCCTTCCTGCGGAAGGGATCCGACCCAGGCCTACATCACGCGTCGCTGCCGATGTCGCTGTGCTCGTCCACCACGGTGTCGTTGCGGCGGTCACGCGCGTTGATGCGCTGCGCCTGGCCGTTGACCACATGGCCGTTGCCGGCCTTCTTCTTCTGCTGCTTGCGGTACAGCGCGTAGCCCAGCAGGCCCACGCCCACGGCTGCAGCAGCCACGGCCACGGCCGGGTTGCGGCGCACGAACTTGGTGGCGACCTTGCCGCCGGTCTTCACCGCACCCACGGCGGCGCCGGTCTTGATCCAGTCACTGGCCTGCGGGCCGAGATGGCGCAGGCTGCCACCCGCACTCTTCAGGCCATCGCCGGCGGTGTGCGCCAGTTCCAGGGCGCGCTCCAGGGCGCGGTCGGTGATTACGGTCAGCTTGCTCATGCGGGGGTCCTTTGCCTCGGGTCGAAGTCCAGTGTGTCCTGCTGCCTGTAAACGGTATGTCAGTCAGGGCAGTCGATGAGGTGACTCTACCCCAGTCATTCAGGATCAGGCAGGAAACCGGGGTAGCGCCGGGCCATGCCCGGCGGATCTGCTGCTGCGTTCGCCGGGCATGGCCCGGCGCTACCGCAATACCTCACGTTCCGCGCGGCTTGGCCCGGTGCGTGGCGGTCGCCGTCCACGGGTCGTCCGGCCAGGGATGGCGCGGGTAGCGGCCCTTCATCTCCTTCTTCACCTCGGCATAGGTGTTTTCCCAGAAGTTGCGCAGGTCCTGGGTGACCTGCAGCGGGCGGCCGCCGGGCGAGAGCAGGTGCAGGGTGAGCGGCACGCGGCCATCGGCGATGCGCGGGGTGTCGGCCAGGCCGAACAGCTCCTGCAGCTTCACCGCCAGCACCGGCGGCAGCGGTTCGCCGCTCTCGCTGTCCAGCGCGTAGCTGATCGGCCGCTCCAGCCCGGAGGGCACGGTGATGCGGGTCGGCGCATGGCGCTCCACCAGCTGCCGCTGCGACCACTCCAGCGGTGACTTCAGCGCTTCGCCGAAGCTGCTCTCGTCCAGTGCATCCAGCCGCGTCTTGCCGGCAAACGCTGGCTGCAGCCACTGCGCGCGCGTGGCCAGCAGGGCATCATCGCTGCAGTCGGGCAGGCCGAGCTCGGGCATCCAGCGGCGCAGTGATTCCACCCGGGCCTGCCACTGGCGCAGGCCCTCGGTCCACGGCAGCGCCGACAGGCCCAGCTCGGCTATCGCATCGGTCAACGCCTGCGCGGCCTGCTGCGGATCGACCCGGCCGGCCGAGCGGCTGTCCAGCACGATGCGATCAAAGCGGGTTTCGCGCAGGGCCACCAGGGCGCGGCGTTCGCTGTCCCAGCGCACGGCGTCCTCGGTCACGAAGCGCTCCGGCCACGCCTTGCGCAGGCCATTCTCATCCACCGGCGCAGCGCGCAGCAGCAGCGCGTCGCGTGCCTCGAAGCGCAGCTCGCTGGCCACCAGCCAGGGTTCGCCGCGCAGATCGCTCAGTTCGTGCAGGCGCGCGCTGCGGCCATTGGCCAGCAGGTAGCGCAGCGGGTCGCTGGGGTGCTGGAAGGCGATGCGGTCGGGGAAGGCGTGGGCCAGCAGGTCGCCCAGCTCATGCGCCTCGATGCTGGTGGGCGGAGTGGCGTCGCAGCGCAGTCGACGCCGCCATTGCCTGGCAGCCGCATCGATGGCGGCCAGCCCGCTGCGGTTGGCATCGGACGGTGCGCGGCCATTGCGGAAGGCGGCCAGCGCACGCCAGCGTGCCGCCAGCGCATCACCGCCCTGGCGCAGCGGATCGCGTGCCTCCAGCAGCGCGGCCAGATCGGCGGCCAGCGCCTGCGCGCGTGCATCGGGTGCGGCCAGCAGCATCGCCGCCATGCGCGGGTGGGTGCCCAGCGCCAGCACGCGACGGCCCAGCGCGGTGATCGCGCCGGTGTCCGACAGCGCGCCCAGCCGCTGCAGCAGCTCGCGTGCGGCAGCCATCGGGCCGGAGGGCGGTGGATCGAGGAAACGCAGATCGCTGCTGCCCCATGCGGCCAGTTCCAGCGCCAGCCCGGCCAGTTCCACCTGGTCGATCTCGGCGCGGCGCTGTGGCTCCAGCCGCTGCGACTGCGGCCACAGCCGCCACGCCACGCCCTCGGCCACGCGACCGGCGCGTCCAGCGCGCTGGTCGGCCGACGCCTGCGCGATGGCCACCACGTCCAGCCGGGTGAAGCCGCTGTTGGGGTCATAGCGCGGCTCGCGCGCCTGGCCGCTGTCGATCACCACGCGCACACCGGGCAACGTCACCGAAGATTCGGCTACGTTGGTGGCCAGCACCACGCGGCGGCGGCCATCGCTGGCGGCCTGCAGCACGCGTGCCTGCTGTTCCACCGGCAGCTCGCCGTGCAGCGCCAGCACGTCGACACCGCCATCGAGCGATTCCTGCAGGCCCGCCTGCACCCGCGCGATCTCGCGCTGGCCGGGCAGGAACACCAGCAGGTCGCCGGGATGTTCGGCCAGGGCCTGCTGCACGGCGCGGCGCACCTGCAGTTCCAGCGCTTCATCGCGACGTGCCGGGAAGTGGCTGATCGCCACCGGGTAACTGCGTCCTTCGCTGCTGAGGCGGGGCGCATCGAGGAAACGCGCCAGCCGTTCGCCATCCAGCGTCGCCGACATCACCACCAGGCGCAGGTCGTCGCGCAGCTGCGCCTGCACGTCCAGCGCCAGGGCCAGGCCAAGGTCGCCGCTGAGATGGCGCTCGTGGAATTCGTCGAACAGGATCGCACCGAGCTCTTCCAGCATCGGATCGTCCTGCAGCATGCGGGTCAGGATGCCTTCGGTGACGACTTCAATGCGCGTGCGCGCCGAAACCTTGTTCTCGAAGCGGATGCGGTAACCGACGGTGCCGCCCACGTCCTCGCCCAGCTGCCGCGCCATGAACAGCGCGGCACTGCGTGCGGCGACCCGGCGCGGTTCCAGCAGGATGATCTTACGCCCCTGCAGCCACGGTGCATCGAGCAGGGCCAGTGGCACCTGGGTGGTCTTGCCGGCACCGGGCGGTGCTTCCAGCACCAGGCGCGGCTGCGCGGCCAGATGCTGCTGGATCTGCGGCAGCAACGGGGAAATCGGGAAGAGCGGGGCGTTCATGTGCCAAGGATAAGGGGCCACAGCGGGCGCAGGTACAATGCGCGGGCACTTTTCCCCCGTGATGACCATGCACCTGATCGATATCGGCGCCAACCTGACCCACGACTCCTTCGACCGCGACCGCGATGCCGTCCTGGACCGCGCACGGCAGGCTGGCGTGGTGCAGATGGTCATCACCGGTGCCAGCCGCGAGCACTCGCCGCTGGCCCTGCAGCTGGCCCAGCAGCACCCCGGATTCCTGTACGCCACGGCCGGCGTGCATCCGCATCATGCGGTGGAATACACCGAGGAATGCGATGCCGAGATGCGCGCGCTGCATGCGCACCCGGAAGTGGTGGCGGTTGGCGAATGTGGCCTGGATTACTTCCGTGATTTCTCGCCGCGCCCGTCCCAGCACCGCGCATTCGAGCGCCAGCTGCAGCTGGCCGCAGACAATGGCAAGCCCCTGTTCCTGCACCAGCGCGACGCGCATGCCGATTTCATGGCACAGATGAAGAACTTCGACGGCCGCCTTGGCCCGGCGGTGGTGCACTGCTTCACCGGCGAGCGCGATGAACTGTTCGACTACCTCGACCAGGACTGGTACATCGGCATCACCGGCTGGCTGTGCGACGAGCGCCGTGGCGCGCACCTGCGCGAGCTGGTGAAGAACATCCCGGCCAACCGCCTGATGATCGAGACCGATGCGCCGTACCTGCTGCCGCGCACGCTGAAGCCGATGCCGAAGGACCGCCGCAACGAACCGATGTTCCTTTCGCACATCGTCGAGGAACTGGCCCGCGACCGTGGCGAAGACGTGGCAGTGACCGCCGCCAACGCCACCGCTGCCACGCGCACGTTCTTCCGCCTGCCCGACGCAGGTTGATGGTAGTGCCGGCCGCTGGCCGGCAACAGTATGAACGCCGCAATCATCGCGCGATTGCCGGCCAGCGGCCGGCACTACCGGAGCAGGTCGCGCAGCCCTTCCCGATAGGTCGCAAACTGCGGCGTCCACCCCAGCGCCTCGCGCGTGCCGCGACTGTCGATGCGCTTGTTGCTCCGGTAGAACCGCCGCAGCGTCGCACTCACTGCCGGGTCATCCCAGGCCAGCGCCGGTGGCAGCGTGAAGCCGCCCAGCTTCGCGGCGTATGCCAGCACCTCCTGCGGTGGCGCCGGTTCGTCATCGGCGGGCAGATACAGTCCATCCCGCGTGGGCCGCTGCATCGCCGCGATGACCACCGCCGCCAGATCCTCCACGTGCAGCCGGTTGAACACCAGCCCGGGGCGCACCACGTGGCGGGCGCGTCCTTCAGCCAGCTGCAGCAAGGCATTGCGGCCGGGGCCGTACAGCCCCGGCAGGCGGAAGACCGCCGAGGCGATGCCGCGTTCATCGGCCAGTGCCTGCCACTGCGCCTCGGCCAGGCGACGTTGCACGCCCGCCGCTTCGCTGGCATCGGCCACGCTGCTTTCGTCGATCCAGCCACCGCTGCGGTCGGCATAGACCGCGGTCGAGGACAGGTAACCGATCCAGCGCAGCGCCGGGCTTGCCCGCAGGGCAGGCAGCAGCTGGCGCAGCGCAGGGTCGCCCTGTGCATCGGGCGGCACGCTGCAGAGCACGGCCTGGGCCTGTGCGATGTCCTGCAGGAGTGCAGGCGATGGCGCGGCATCGACGTGCAGGCGGTGCCGACGCAGCCCATCGTCGGCCACCGCGGCCGGATCACGCACCGTGCCCGTGACCTGCACGCCACGCGCCTGCAATCGGGCGGCCAGTACGCGGCCACTCCAGCCCATGCCGAGGATCAGCACCGGCGACGGCAGGGGCGCGGGCGCCACAGTGGCCATCACGCGCTGCGCTGCGCCTGGTAGGCCTGCAGGCTGCTGTAGGCGACCTGCAGCAGCAGGCCTTCCTGGTCGGCCGTGCGCGCGCGCGCCAGCATGTCGCCGACGATGTGCGCCGCTTCCACCTGCTGGCCGGCTTCCAGGTCACGCAGCATCGAGGCTTTCAGCGCAGATCCCGCCTGGGTCAGGGTGCCGCGCGCGGTGTCCTGCGCGGCCTGCGGCACCGGTTCGCCGGCCGCTTCGGCCACAGCCAGGCATTCGTCGTACAGGCCGCGCACGATGGCTTCGCCGTCATCGGTGGCGACGATCGTGCCGATGTCCGCGCGCAGCAGGCAGGTGGCCGCGGCCAGCGCGGTCAGGAAGGTGTACTTGATCCACTGTTCCTGGCCGATCTGCCCGCTGGCCAGGTGGTCCAGGTTGGCCTGCGCGCAGGCAGCCGCGAAGGCACGCACGCGGTCGGAGATCGCACCACCGTCGCGCTCGCCGAAGGTCAGCTTGGCGGGCTTGCCCAGATGCAGCACCGCGCCGTCGGGTGCCTTGGTGGCGCTGATGAAGCACAGGCCGCCAAGAACGGCCTCGCGGCCGAAGCGGGCATCCAGTGCGCCGTAGTGGTGCAGGCCGTTGAGGATGGGCAGCACGCTGGTGTGCGCCCCCACTGCCGGGGCAATCGCGTCAATCGAGCTGTCCAGGTCGTAGGCCTTGCAGCTGAGGATGACCAGGTCGAACGGCTGTTGCACCGCAAGCGCGGGCAGGGCGTCGGCAGTGACGTGCTGCACCGGGAAGCTGGCATCGCCGACGGGGCTGCGGATGACCAGGCCATCACGGTCGAGCTGGCTGGCGCGGGTTGGGCGGACCAGGAAGGTCACGTCCACGCCGGCCTGGGCCAGGCGGCCGCCAAAGTAACCGCCGGTACCACCGGCGCCGAGAATCAGGATGCGCATTGCACGTTCACCGTTTCCTGGGGGAAGTCTTCCAGCGATTGTGCCGGAGATCGCTGGCAGAAAAAGAGCCGGGCATTGGCCCGGCTCTACAGGTTTACGCCTCATCCACGCATGGCGTGGATCTACTGGCCACCGGACAACCGTCGAAGGCGGGGTGGGTCCGGTTGAGGGGGTGTGAGCGCCATGGATGGCGCGACCAAGCCCCCATGGATGGGTTTACGGCGTCCCCCTCAACCGGACCCACCTCGCCAACCCACGGACACCCAGCTTTTGACGTTGACGTTGCTCTGGCTTGCAGCGGGTGCAGGGCCGCAGGCCCTGCAGGCAACCATCAGCTGCGCATGCCCACGCCACGCCGCAGCAGCCACAGCGCCAGCGCCGTCAGCACCACCACGAAGCCGAGCATCAGCGCATAGGCCACCCACACCGGCACGTCGCTGCTGCCCAGCAGGCCATAGCGGAACGCATTGACCATGTAGAAGATCGGGTTGGCGTGGGTGGCCGCCTCGGCCCAGGTCGGCAGCAGCTTCACCGAATAGAACACGCCGCCCAGGTAGGTCAGC
Organism: Stenotrophomonas sp. S39; assembly: GCF_016624665.1. Lineage (NCBI taxonomy): Bacteria > Pseudomonadati > Pseudomonadota > Gammaproteobacteria > Lysobacterales > Lysobacteraceae > Stenotrophomonas > Stenotrophomonas sp. S39. The sequence goes on from NZ_JACVTT010000034.1 coordinate 18,402, forward strand.
GGGGTCAGGATGAAGGTCGGCACGATCGCCACGTCATCGAACTTCTTGGCGTACACCGCATTGATGAAGCCGGCCAGCGAGAAGATCGTCGCGCCCAGGATCACCGTGGTCAGCGTCACCAGCGGGTGCGGGATGCGCACCGGGGTGAAGAACATGGCGATGATCAGCACGATCACGCCCACCATCAGGCCGCGCAGCACCGCACCGGCCACGTAGCCCCACAGGATCACCCAGTTCGGCATCGGGCTGACCAGCAGCTCTTCCACGTGGCGGCCGAACTTGGCGCCGAAGAACGAGGAGCTGATGTTGCCGTAGCTGTTCTGGATCACGCTCATCATCACCAGGCCCGGCACGATGAACTGCATGTAGCTGTAGCCGCCCATGTCACCCACGCGCGAGCCGATCAGGCCGCCGAAGATGAGGAAGTACAAGGTCATGGTGATCGCCGGCGGCACCAGGGTCTGGCCCCAGATGCGCAGGATGCGCGCCACTTCACGGCGCACGATGGTCATCAGGGCGATGCGGTTGCGCTGGCCGTCGGTGATCGGTGCCGCGGGCGTGTTCGGGGTGCCGCTCATGCGGTTTTCTCCTGGTTGCCGGTGAGGCGCACGAACAGTTCCTCCAGGCGGTTGCTCTTGGTACGCATCGAGCGCACGCGGATGCCGGCCTCGTTCAGCGTGGCGAACACGCGGTTGAGGTCCATCGCGCGCGGCATGTCGATGTCCAGGGTGTGCGCGTCCGGCGCAGTGAGGGTGGCGCCCTCGATCACCGGCAGCTGCGCGGGCAGTTCACCGTCGATGTCCAGCAGGAAGCCTTCCACGTCCAGCTTGGCCAGCAGGGTGCGCATCGGCCCCTGCTCGACGATCTGGCCATGGTTGATGATGGCCAGGTGGCGGCACAGGTACTCGGCTTCTTCCAGGTAGTGGGTGGTGAGGATGATCGTGGTGCCGGCGGCATTGATCTCCTTCAGCACCCGCCACATGTCGCGGCGGATCTCGATGTCCACGCCGGCGGTCGGCTCGTCGAGGATCAGCAGGCGCGGGCGGGTCATCATCGCGCGGGCGATCATCAGGCGGCGCTTCATGCCACCGGACAGGGTGCGGCTCATCACCTGCGCTTTTTCCCACAGGTGCGCACGCTTGAGTTCCTCTTCGGCGCGCTGCTCCGCTTCCTCGCGGGCCACGCCGTAGAAACCGGCGTAGTTGACCAGGATGTCGAAGGGCTTCTCGAACAGGTTGAAGTTGATTTCCTGCGGCACCAGGCCGATCAGGCGCATGGTGGCGCTGCGGTTGCGCACCAGGTCGCTGCCGAACACTTCCACCTGGCCCTCGCTGAGGTTGACCAGGGAGCTGATGATGCCGATCAGGGTGGACTTGCCGGCGCCGTTGGGGCCGAGCAGGGCGAAGAAATCGCCCGGGGCGACCTCCAGGGAAACCCCTTTCAGGGCCTGGGTGCCGTTGTCATAGGTCTTGCGCAGGTCGCGCACGCGCAGGGCGGGCGCCGTATCGTTCAGGGAAGCCAAGCTCGAAGCCTTCGCGCCCATGGGCTGGCGCTGGAGAGGGGCGGGGAGGGGCTATTATAGAAGACCCCGAGGGCTTGCCCCGGCTACACACTGTCCCGAAAAGTCGTGCCTGTCCAATTCCCCATCAAGCTGGTCGGCCGCCGCATGCTGGCGCCCACCGTCGGCCACTACCAGTTCGTGCGTGATGACGGCCAGCCGCTGGATTTCCAGCCCGGCCAGTTCATCCAGGTCCATTTCAGCTACGCCGATGGCACCGAAACCAAGCGCAGCTACTCGCTGGCGACCATCCACGACCACGCGCTGGGCCCGGGCGAGGCGGTGGACATCGCCGTCAGCTTCGTGCCCGGCGGCGCCGCTACGGCACTGTTCGAGGCGCTGGACCTCGGCGGCCAGGTCAGTGCGTCCGGCCCCTACGGCCGCTTCTGCCTGAACCCCGGCGACCACAATGCCCGCTACCTGCTGATCGCCACCGGCACCGGCGTCACCCCGTACCGGTCGATGCTGCCGCTGCTGGAAACGGCCATGGCCGAGCGCGGCGTGCAGGTCGTCCTGCTGCAGGGCGCGCGCAGCCCGGGCGAGCTGCTGTACAGCGAAGATTTCTACAGCTTCGCCGAAAAGCACCCGAACTTCCGTTATGTGCCGTGCCTGTCGCGCGAACTGCCGGCCGACCCGCACCCGGACGTGCAGCACGGCTACGTGCAGCAGGCCCTGGCCGGCTTCGCCCCGGACCCGGCCACCGACATCGCCTACCTGTGCGGCAACCCGGACATGGTCGATGCCTGCGCCGAAGCGCTGAAGGATGCCGGGCTGGGCAACCCGCAGATCCGCCGCGAGAAGTACGTCAGCAGCAAGTAATGCCGGCGCGCGGGCCCTGCATCAGGGCCCGGACAGGGACGCCGCCCCGTCCTGTCGCTTTCGGCCATGCGCCTGACCGTGTGCGCATGGCCCACCCGCAGTTGCCCACTTTTTCCACCCGCCCGGCAGCGAAGCGGTGACGTGCCCGGATGCGCCCAGCCGCAGGCGTATGCGGCCGGTTGAGCCCGCTGCAGCGCGTTGGGCCCGCTGCAGAATACAAATCGTGGAATAGCGCTGGAGGGGCCGGCGTGCCCAAGGTGGATGCAACTTCCCACCGTCCTCCACGTGGCAGCCATGCCCCCGACCCCACTGCGCCCCGCCCTCGCACCGGGGTTCACCCTGATGGAAATCATCATTGCCTGCGCGATCATCGCCCTTCTCGGCGCGATCGCCGTGCCCTCCTACCGCCAGCACGTGGTCAAGACCCACCGCGTGCAGGCCCAGGCCTGCATTGCCAGCCAGGCCAGCGCGCTAGAACGGCACTACACGCGCGTGCTGGACTACCAGGGCGCCCCGCAGGCGCAGTGCGCCGCAGAGCTCACGGCCTACCAGCTGCGGGTGAACGTGGCCGCCAGCGGGTACACCGTGACAGCCGAGCCGCTGACCGGACAGGCCGACCACGCCTGCGGCACGCTGAGCATGGACCACACGGGCCTGCGGCTGCCGGTGGATCGCGCCTGCTGGTAGCGCGCCGCTGTCATGGCGCACTGGCTGGAACGCGCTAGGATGCGGGCATCATCTGGCACGCACGGATCGCATGTCCCTGGACCTTCCCACCATCGGCGTACTGGGCCTGCTGCTGTGCATCGGCATCGCCACGGGCTTCTCGCTGCTGCTGGTGGTGCTGCGTGGGCAGCCGGTGCTGCGCCTGTGGACGGCCAGCCTGTGGCTGCTCACCCTGGGCGTGATCCTGATGGGGCTGCGCCCCTGGTTGCCGCAGGTACCGGCCATCCTGGGTGGCAATGCGGCCATGGCGGCCTCAAGCGTGCTGATGCTGCGCGGCATGGCCCTGCACCTGGGCCAGCCGATGCCGCTGTGGCGCGCGCTGGGTCTGGCCGGCGCGTTCATGGCCGGCATCTTCCTGTTCCTGGTGCCATGGCCCAGCCTGGACGTGCGCCTGCACGTGTACAGCGTGTTCGCGATCGTCATCAATGGCTGGATCGCCGCGCTGCTGCTGCGCCACGCGCCACCGGCGCAGCGCATCAGCTGCCGCCTGGCCGCCGCCGTGTTCCTGGCCGAAGTGCTGGTCTACATCGTGCGCCTGTTCCTGCCGGCCGATGCCGACGCGGGCGGAGACATCATGCGGGCGGGCTCGCCGATGTTCCTGACCTATCTGGCCGGGGTGATGCTGGAACTGGCGCGCTGCTTCGCGCTGGTCCTGCTGCTGCTGGAACGCCTGCTGGTGGACCTGCGCCGCGCCGCCCGCACCGATGGCCTCACCGGCCTGCTCAACCGCAGCGCAGTGCTGGCCGATGGGTCCGACCAGCTGCAGCAGGTGCGTCGCCTGCAGCGCCCTCTGGCAGTGCTGCTGCTGGACGTGGATCACTTCAAGGCCATCAATGACCGCTGGGGGCATCTGGCCGGTGACCAGGTGCTGCAGCATTTCACCGGCGTGCTGGAGCACTGCGCACGCGGCCACGTGCACCTGCTCAGCCGCTATGGCGGCGAGGAATTCCTGCTGCTGCTGCCCGGCAGCGCCGGCGAAGCGGAGCGCCTGGCCACGGTCATCCGTCATGCACTGCAGCAACGGCCCGCGCCGCTCGGTACCGGTCCGGTGGCGGTCACCGCCAGCATCGGCCTGGCCATGGATGACGGCCACACTGACCTGGCCGGCCTTATCGCCCGCGCCGATGCCGCGCTGTACCGGGCCAAGGCCGAAGGCCCCCCCCCGCGGGGGGGGGGGGGGGGGTTGGGCAATCGGGGGTGCCCCCCGCCCCCCCCCGCGGGCCCGCCCCCCCCCCCCCCCCCCCCCCCGCGACCGGCTGGTCGCGGCGGTTGCATTGGCCTAGCGCGGTTGCCCATCGCCGCCAGCGGCGGGGCCGTGTAAGTTTGTTCGCAGAGTTGGTCACATCTGCCGCGGCGCTGCGTCGTGGTCGACAGGAACGTCCTCCAGGGGAATCAAGCACGATGCAAAAACACCCTTTCCGACTGGCCAGGCGATCGGCCGGCCTGCTGTTTGCCGGCGCGATGCTTGCCGGCTGCAGTGCAACGGCCCCCGGTGCCGCCGACGGCAATGACACCCCGAGCCAGCGCTACGGGGCGATCGAGTTCCGTCCGTGCACGCTGACCACAGTCGGCGCCAGCGCGAACGTCGAAGCCCAGTGCGGCACCCTGCAGGTGCCCGAAGACCGCGCCCATCCCGAGGGCCGCAAGATCGACCTGCGCATTGCCTGGCTGGAATCGGATGACAGCGGCAATGGCCAGCCCGATCCGGTGTTCTTCCTCGCCGGTGGCCCCGGCCAGGCGGCCAGCGAAGTGGCGGTCATCGTCGATACGGCCCTGCGCCAGGTGCGCAAGCAGCGCGATGTGTTCCTGATCGACCAGCGTGGCACCGGCGGTTCCAACCCGCTCAGTTGCCTGGGCGCGGATGGCAAGCCGCTGAAGATGGACGAAGATGCAGCGCCGACCGAAGCGCTGATGCGCGATTACGCGCAGCAGTGTGCGGCATCGCTGCAGGGGCGCGCCGACGCACGCTTCTACACCACCGCCGAGGCCATCGCCGATCTGGACGCGGTGCGCCAGGCGCTGGGCGCGGACAAGCTGAATCTGGTCGGGGGCTCCTACGGCACGCGCGTCGCCCAGCGTTACGCGATCGCCCACCCGCAGCACACCCGCAGCCTGGTCATCGACGGCGTCGTGCCCAACGACCTGGTGGTGGGTGGCGAGTTCGCCAACACCTTCGACAACGCCATCACCCTGCAGTCCGCGCAGTGCCGCAAGGATGCCGCCTGCAGCAAGCGCTTCCCGGTCGATACCCGCGAACAGCTGCGCGCAGTGGCCGCGACCCTGCGCAGCTCCCCGGTCACCGTCGATTACCGCGACCCCGGCACCAATGCGCCGCGCCAGGACGTGCTGAGCCCGGACAGCGTGGTCGGCCTGGCCTTCGCGTTCTCCTACGTGCCCGAGTACTCCTCGCTGCTGCCGCTGGTGCTGGATGAAGCCGCACAGGGCCGCTATGCGCCGCTGGCCTCGCTCGCCCGCGGTGCCACCCGCAGCATGGATTTCCAGATCAACCGTGGCATGCAGTGGTCGGTCATCTGCAGCGAGGATGCGCCGCGTTACCAGGCGCCGCCGGAAAGCGACGACGCCCTTTTCGGCCCGGAAGCGGCGCGTGCGTTCTTCGCCGCCTGCCCGGTGTGGCCGCACCAGCCGGCTGCGGCCACGCTCACCACGCCGCTGAAGAGCGACCTGCCGGTGCTGCTGCTGTCCGGCGAACTGGATCCGGTCACCCCGCCGCGCTACGCCGAACAGGTGCTCAAGGGCCTGCCCAACGGTCGCGCGCTGGTCGCACGCGGCCAGGGCCACGGCACGCTCACCGCCGGCTGCATGCCGCGCCTGCTGGGCCAGTTCATTGATACCCAGGATGCCAAGGCACTCGATGCCCGCTGCCTGGACACGCTGAGCCACGTGCCGGCGTTCACCTCGTTCAACGGATGGACCCCATGATCGTCGCCGACAACCTGCACAAGGCCTTCGACACCCGCACCGGTCGCGTCCAGGCGGTGGCCAACGTTGGCTTCCAGGCCGCCGATGGCCGCATCACCGGCCTGCTCGGCCCCAACGGCGCCGGCAAGACCACCACCATGCGCATGCTGTACACCCTGATGACGCCCGACCAGGGCAGCATCACCGTCGATGGCATCGATGCCGCGCGTGATCCGGTGGAGGTGCGCCGCCACCTGGGCGTGCTGCCCGACGCGCGGGGCGTGTACAAGCGCCTGACCGCGCGCGAGAACATCACCTACTTCGGCGAACTGCACGGCCTGTCGGCGCAGCGCATCCGCGAGCGCATCGAAGTGCTCTCGCACGCCCTGGACATGGCCGACATCCTCGACCGCCAGACCGATGGCTTCTCGCAGGGCCAGCGCACCAAGACCGCCATCGCCCGCGCGCTGGTGCACGACCCGCGCAACGTCATCCTCGATGAACCCACCAACGGCCTGGACGTGATGACCACCCGCGCGCTGCGCCGGTTCCTGCTGGGCCTGCGCGAGGAAGGGCGCTGCGTGATCCTGTCCAGCCACATCATGCAGGAGGTGGGCGCGCTGTGTGACCACATCGTCATCATCGCCAAGGGCACCGTGATGGCCGCCGGCAGTGCCGACGAACTGCGCGCGCAGGCCGGCGAAACCAACCTGGAAGACGCGTTCGTGAAACTGATCGGCAGCGAAGAGGGCCTGCACGCATGAGCATGATGTCGACCCTGATGACGGTGATGCGCAAGGAACTGCGCGACCTCTCGCGCGACCGCCGCACGCTGGCGCTGACCCTGCTGTTCGGCCCGCTGCTGTACCCGCTGCTGATCCTGGGCATGGGCAAGCTGTCGGAAAGCCGCTTCCGCACCCAGATCGAACAGCCGCTGGACATTCCCACCATCGGCGCCGAGCACGCCCCGAACCTGGTCCGCTTCCTCGGCGCGCAGGGCCTGAACACCACCGCGGCGCCGGATGACCTGGCCGAGGCGATCCGCGCCCAGGACATCGACGTGGCACTGCGCATCAGCGCGGATTTCGGCAAGGACTGGGCCGATGGCAAGCCGGCGCTGGTGGAGGTGATCCGTGACAGCACGCGGCGTGCCGCCGAGGTACCCACGGCACGCCTGCAGGCGGCGCTGTCCACCTACAACGGGCAGGTGGGAGCCCTGCGCCTGATGGCCCGCGGCGTCGATGCGCAGGTTGCGCGGCCACTGGATGTGGCCACGCAGGACATGGCCAGTACCGAAGCCAAGCGCGGCATGATGCTGTCGATGCTGCTGCCGGTGCTGCTGACCCTGACCTCGTTCATCGGCGGCGCCTATCTGGTGATGGACACCACCGCCGGCGAGCGCGAGCGGCAATCGCTGGAGCCGCTGCTGGCCACCCCCGGCTCGCGCAGCGCGATCGTCAGCGGCAAGATCGGCGCGGCCTGCGTGGTCGGGTTCGTATCGCTGCTGCTGACACTGGTCGCGTTCAAGGTCAGTGCCCAGTTCGCCTCCGGCAACGTCAGCCGCCAGCTCAACATGAACATCCTCTCGATGGTGCAGATGCTGCTGGTGATGCTGCCGATGCTGCTGATCGGCACCTCGCTGCTGACCTACCTGTCGGCCGCGGCCAAGAGCATGAAGGAGGCACAGAGCCACATGACCTGGCTGGTGCTGCTGCCGATGCTGCCGGGCTACGCGCTGATGGCGTACCCGGTGAAGAGCCAGCTGTGGCAGTACGCCGTGCCGTTCCTGTCGCAGAACCAGATGCTGCTCAAGGTGATCCGCCATGAAGTGATCACCCCGACCATCTGGGCGGTCTATCTGGGCGCCAGCCTCGGCCTGGCGGCGATCCTGTGGTTTGCCGCGGTGCGCCGTTACCACCAGGAGCGCCTGGCCATTTCCGGCTGACCGGAAGCGGTAGCGCCGGGCCATGCCCGGCGGATGTGCAGCGAGGCCCGGTCATGCCGGGCCTCGTCGTATCCGGCGGCAGAGCGACGGTGCTTCCGTACGAAAAGTTGCAAAAGTGAGGCGATCACGCGAACTGTCGCTTTTGCCTCTTAACGCCCTTGGTCCCGGGTTCTACGGTGGAATCACACCCTTTCACCGTGATCCAATGGACCTGGACTCACCTGATGCGGCCCCTGTTGACCTGGGGCATCGCACGTTCCTCGCACAGACGCATGGCATCGTCGATCCGACGCAGGTCGCTGCCGCACAGTTCGCCGATCTTCCCGTCGAACCGCTGAACCCACCGCTGCTGGGCCGGCGACTGCACAATCCGCCTCTGCTGGTGGCACTGCATGCACTGCCCTGGCAGACGCGGCTTGAGTTGCTTGATCGTGCCGATGCCCAGCTGCATGATCGCGGGCGTCCGCTGTTCTGCACCCTGCTTGAGAGCGATGCACCCGACCGGGTTCGAAACCACCTGATGAACCGGATGGCGCCCCTGCGTCCGCGCACGGGCAGGGTGCTGTTCCGCGTACACGACGCACGGGTGTTCCGACATCTCCGGTGGATGCTGGGGCCGTCCCAGATGGCACAGCTGATGGGGCCGATAACTGCGTGGACGTGGCATGAGCCGCTGGGCAATACGTGGCGTACCCAGCTGCGACCGGCCACCGAGGGGCCGCCCGGCGTGTTGATCGATCCAGACCAATGGGAGCAACTGGCCCAGGTCGCCTGTATCAACGGTTGCTTGAAGGACCTCGCCGAGGCGGGGGCCGGCCATGCAAGCACGTTGCTGCCTGCGTTGCTGCAGGCGCTCCGCGAAGCCCACAGCGCAGGGCTGCATGAGCTGGATGATCTGCAGTGGTATGCCCGCCAGCGTCTGCGCGGCACTGGGGACCCGGCCGAGCAGGTGGTCGTGAGCCGGCGCCTGGAGCGGGTGCACCAGCAGGGAATGTCCTACCGCATGGCCTGCCAGCTGGAGCTGCAGCACGGTCTGCAGACGGAGGCGGCATGACTGGACCCGAAAGTCATCCCGACTACTGCCCGAACTGCATCACATCGGGGCTGCCGCTGCTGCTTGCACGCTATGCGGTGGCGCGTGCAGACGCGGAAGTACGCGAACCAGCGCCCCTGCTGCAGGCCCCGTTCGATGCGCTCAGTGATGAACAGCCGCTTCCAACGGGCGCCGCGTACTACACGCTGCGCCTGCTGCGCGGCGGCTATGTCTACAGCTACCACCAGGCGCGTGATGAGTGGAAGGCATGGCAGTTGAACGAATACGGTGACCTGAGTGCGTTCGACATCCGCGACCAGACCCCACCGCCCCAGAACGATACGCAGCCGGCAAGGTGCTCGCGCCACGGGGAAACGCTGCTGTCCAAATGCATCATCGTGCCCGACGCCGCCCAGGCAACCCTGTTGTGGCTGGCCTACAGCAGCGCACCGTGGACGCGCAGGGTGTGGGGGATGCACCAGGACCCCACCTATCGCCAGCGGCGCATGCGATGCATTGACGTTGCGGCGTGGCGGGCCGGTACATCTCCTCAAGCGCACGTGGCCGGCCTTGGGCAGGCCCGCGGTCAGGTGGCTGAACTCCATCTTGCCAAGCCATTCACAACGTTGCCGCTCACGCGCAATGACCGGGGCGTGCAGGAGATGCCGGTCAATGCGGTTCCCGGCGTGCATGCATTCGAGTACAGCCTGGATCAATGGGCAAACTACTCCATTGCGCAGGTCGACCAGTTGATCGCGCAGGCAGACATCGCTGCCGGGCACCCGCAGGCAGCACCGCCTGCGCTGGTGGCGCTGGACGATCCGATCGGCATCATTTCCGATCTCAACCAGCTCGCCATCGAACGCATTCTGGAATGGGAGGCCGAGCCTGAGCGGCAGGAGAGGGTCCAGTCTGCCTCGACCATTTCGCTGATAGAGGGCGCCGTGCGACAAGGGGCGTTCGAAGAGGTCGGGTACCGCCGCAGGGAAGCGGCCCTGTTCGGTCGTGGCGTGGTCAGCATACTGGGCGGAAAGACCAGTGCGGAGCAGCTGGCCAGGCCGCTGCACGCGTGGAATCACGACATATTTGCTGTCGAGGATGAGGAGGCGGTGCTGGTCCAGGCCGACAAATCCTGGCGCAAGTACAGCCGTCACCTGCGCCAGGCCGATGCGCATACCCACTGGTTGGAGAAGATCTACGCGCCTGCGCAGCAGCGGTTCTATGAAGACACCGTGGCCGATCTTGATCGGGCAATGATTGCATGGTGGCGCGCGCCTTCTTTCAAGCAGCACATGCAGAGCAACTTCGACAGCAAGGACAGCACCAGTGGGGTGCTCTACCAGGAAGTGGTGACCAACCTGCTGCGCGACTCAGCTTCGCGCGGTCTCATCATGGGCTATCTGCTCGAGCAGCTGCAGCTGGAGGATCTGCAGGACCCCGGAGCCATCCTTCTGCGAGCACAGATGTGGAACCAGGATGCGTTGCTGAAGACCTGGAAGCAGACCATGGAAAAGACCAGTGTTGGACCCGGCGCGCGGGACTGGCTGACAGCGGCCAACGGCCTGTCCAACGCGCTCAAGGCACTGCTGGATGCAGAGTCCGCCGGAAAGCTGAGTGCGATGTTCCAAGGGACGGCACGGCTGGTGGAGCAGCTTTCCGGGCCACTGACGCGAATGATCGGAGGCGGCGTCAGGAAGGCGTTTGAGGGCAGCGCCACGCTGTTGCCCACCCGGATGCAGGTGGGGATGCTGACCGCACTCGCCCAGTCGGCATCGCCCGATGCCGAGCTGGTGGACCTGAGCGGATACACGACGCCCAAGCGCGCACGCAATGCCCTGGCGATGGCCGTCAGCGAACGCGCAGGGTTGAACGCGGCCAGCCAGGCGCGTGCCGTCGCCGCACACGCCGTCGCCTCGGCTGATGCCGATATGGACGGAAAGCGCTTCAGGATCGGACTCGTTGCCCTGGTGGACAGCGACCAGTTGCGATTGTTCAAGGCGCTGAACGCGAAAGCGGTGATCACCGGAACGTCGCGTCATGCAGAGCTTTCACGAACGCTGACCACGGTGGACATGTACGACGCCATCCGCGGCAGCTTCACCAAAGTGGGTAACCCCTCGTTCGCCTATGGCACGGCCAGCCTGGTGTTTGCCTCCGCCAGCCTGTCCGAACTAAGCAGGCAGTACAGCACGGCACTGCCGCGTGAGCGCCCACTGCTGGGCGCCAACTTTGCTGCTGGCGTGGGTGCGCTGGTGGGAGACTCGGCGATGCTGCTGGGTGAGATCGGATCGAAGTTGCCCTGGCTTTCGCAGAAGCTGGCGGAGCCGTTGGGGCGATGGGCGTTCCGCGCTATGACTCGGGCGGCAGTTGTCTCCGCTGGAGGGCGGTGGTTGAGTGGGATTGCTGGGGTCGTGTTGGGCGGATTGACGGTCTATCAGGGCATCCAAGACTACAAGCTTGATCGTACTTATGGCTTCTCGCTCGCTTTCAGCGGTGCCCTATCCATTGTTGCATCGGTGCTAATGCTCTCCGGATTCGCGATTCCCTTGGCAATAGTTCTTATGATCATTGCAGCGATCGTTAGCGTCGTAGTCGGCTGGTTCAAGCCCGATGATATTGAGCGCTGGATGGACAAAGCGCTCCATTTTGGAAGAAATGCCACTGGAAGCTTCGATGAACTGGATGCACAGCTGGATGTGTTGGCGAAGTTGAGGGTCTAATTGCATGTTCACAGGATGGGCGAAGGGTTTTCCAAAGAATCGTAGACTGAGCGGCATGGAGAGGGGCGCGGCACTCTCCGAAAGTCAAGTTAAATCGTCAGTGCCTGACGACGCATATGGCCTGATCAGCCTCAACTCAACCTACATGGATTTTGTCGACCGGACGTTCAAAATCAAGGGCATGCCCCACTGCTTGGTCGGGGTTTTTGGGTGCGCTTTCGCGGTTTGGATGTTTTGCGGCTTCGTGCAATCGGCTTCTGAGACCCCTGAGGGTGTCATCGGCAATGTTGGCTCACTCTCGCTCGTGCTTTTGATGTCACTTGCGATGGCTTGGGTCATGTGGTTTGTCATCTTGAGGCATGACCTCTTCCAGTACACCCACTACCCGGTCCGGTTCAATCGCATCACCCGCAAGATCTACTTCTTCAGGCACAACGGCCCCGGCGGCGTGACGGTCGTGCCTTGGGGTTCACCTTACGCCTTCTTCCACATTGGTCGCGGCGCTCAGAATCCTGAGCTGCTTGATCTCCGATGCCACCTGCTCGATCGCAATCAGCAGATACAACAGACTTTCACTATCGGCCACTTCTGGGAACATGAGGATGACATCCGCGAACCGTGGGCGCTGATCTGCCGCTACATGCAGGACGGCCCGGAAAACTGCTACGACGACCCGCGCGACAGGGTCATCACGCTCTCGTCGGACCCAACGATCCGCAACTGCTGGCTGATGGTCATCCTGATGATGGGCACGGCGCTGATGCCATTGCGTACCAACCTGATGTTCCCGGTCTATGGCGCGCTCACGCTCTGCCGGTGGCTGACCTTCAAGACCTGTCGAAAGCCGGTCTTCCCGCCTGAGATCGAGGCGGAGTGCCAGATTGATCCTGAGGATCCCTATCGTCTTCCAGAGCCGCGGTTCATGGCTGAATTTGCCAGCGATCCGGCCATCTATGCGCGTGCGTTGGAGCGCCACAAGGAACGGGTGATGTGGCGGCCAGAAAACTAGGTCGTCCGGCGTGGTCCGGTGCTAGCAGGGAAAGCGGCGCAGATCCCCGCTTCCCGGTCCGTCATCCCCGCACTTGTCCAGCGCCATAGCGCGCGGGTGTCACCCCCATCTCGCGCTTGAACACGGCAATGAACGCACTGGGCGTGTCATAGCCCATCGACAGCGCAACCTCGATGACCGTTTCCCCGGCCAGCAGGCGGGGGAGCGCCAGCAGCACGCGCAGTCGCTGCCGCCAGTGGCTGAGCGGCATGCCCGTTTCGGCCACCCAGTGGCGAGCCAGACTGCGGCCGGACAGGCCGGTGGCTGCGGCCCATTCCTCCACGTTGCGCCGGTCATGCGGTGCGCGGGCCAGCGCGGCGGCAATGCGCCGCAAGCGGCGGTCGCGTGGCTGCGGCAGCGCCAGCGGTAACGGACGACCCGCGGCGATCTCGTCGGCGATGACCCCCGCCAACCTCGACTGCGCATCCTCCAATGCACCGTGCTGCCACTGCAGCGCGCGGGGCACGGCCGCCTGCAGCAGTACGCTGGGCTGGAACACACGCGCGGCCGTGGGCAGTGCGTTGCAGGCGGCGGCACTGAAGTACAGGCTCCAGCCATCGAAGACGCCGAGGCTGGCCAATGCATGCGGCAGGCCAGGCGGTATCCACGCGACGTGCCCTGCCGGCAGCAGCCAGTGCTGGTCGCCCGCTTCGATGCGCAGCAGGCCGTGGCGCGCGCCCAGCAACTGCCCGCGTGCGTGCTGGTGGCGCGGCGTGCGGCGCGTGCCCTCCATCGCCAGCTGTGCGCCCAGCAGCCACGGCCCCGCAGCCGCATCGGCCAGCGCGGGATCGATCAACGGTGCCTGGATTGGCTGATCTGCCATATGAAGTGGCAGTTATACGGCAGAACGGCCGCCCTGCAAGCCTGACACTGGCGGTTCATCCCAAGGAGCCCACTCCCATGAAACCGCAGGACATCCTTCCCGATCATCAGAACGACGTGCAGGTGCACGGCCTGACCGTGCGCAAGGGCAGCGTCGGCGCCTTCCTCGCCAGCGTGCGCGACTGGCAGGATCCGGCCGGCAGCACTGCCACCCGTGCCGCAGCCGAGGCCGATCTGCGCGAACTGCTGCCGGCATTGCACGCGCTCGGCCTTTTCCAGGTACTGACGGCGCGCGATCCGGCGCTGCAGCGATTGATTGACGGCGGGCACTGAAACAAACAAGGCCCGGATCGCTCCGGGCCTTGATGATGACCTCTCCCCGGGCGTGGCCCGGCGCTACCCTGGGGGCATCAGCCGCCCGGTGCGAACACCAGCGTGCGGCGGGTGGTCACCGGGGCGCCCACCGGCTCGAAGCGCCAGCGCTTGACCGCATTGAGCGCTTCGCGGTCGAAGACGCGCGACGGCGTCGCACGCAGCACGCGGGCGTTGGTCACCGAGCCATCGGTGCCGACGGTGATTTCCACCAGCACTTCGCCCGAGGTGCTCGAGCGCAGGGCCTCGGCCGGGTAACGCGGGGCCGGGGTGCTGACCGGGCGCAGGGTCGGCGCGGCGGTGGCTGCGGCGGCACGCGCGGCGCTGGCCTGCTGGGCAGCGGCCTGCTGCTGCTTCTGTTCGGCCTCGCGGCGGGCGGCGGCCTGGCGTTCGGCGTCCTGGCGCTCGCTGTCGCGGCGGGCTGCATCCTGCTGGGCGGCAATCTGCTTGGCCGCTTCGGCTTCCTTGTTGCGCTGGTCGGCCAGGCGCTGCTGTTCAACCAGCTGCTTGGCGCGGTCCTCGGCATCCTTCTTGACCTTGGCGGTCTCGTCCTCGGTGCGCTTGGCAGCCACCTGGACGCCCTTGGTCAGGCCTTCCTTCAGGCGCGGCAGGGCCGGCGCGGACGGGTCCACCTTCTCGATCAGCGCCACCAGGCGCTGGGCTTCGGTGAAGTCCTCGCGGCCCAGGTGCTGCTCGGCGGCAATCAGGGTGTAGGGCAGCAGGTCGGTCAGCGCGCTCTTCACCGAGGCGTCGTCCGGCGTCTTGTCGCGCAGCGCCAGGTAGTACTCGATGGCGTTGTCGCCGGCCGGCGCGTACATGCGGTTCTCGGCCAAGGCGCGGCTGGCCGAATCGCGCAGCTGCTCGGTGCCCATCGACTGCACCTTGGCCGCCACGGCGGGTGCGGCAGGCGTGGCGGCGGGCGCGGCAGCGCCGTCGGCGGCCGGTGCCGGCGTTTCTTCCTTGCCCGAACAGGCGGCCAGTGCCAGTGCCAGGGCAACCGGTATCCACCGGCGCGCGGCAGCGTTCATTGCGACGTGCGACATCCTGCTCCCCTTTAGAAGACGACGTTACGTAAGCCGTGGATCTGCATGGCCGGGACCGGTGTCCGGGCGTGGCGGCTGGCGTTTCCCGACGCCGCCGCCGGCAACGGCGAGCGTGCAATCTAGCATCCCGCCCACCCTTGCGTACAAGGGTGGGTCAGGGGCGATGGCGACATCAGGTGTCGCCATCGCCTTGTCAGGTCAATGCCCGGCGGGCTTGGCGTGGCCCCCGGCCTTGTCGTGGCCGGCCGACATCAGCTTGTCGGTCCAGGCGATGCCGATGGCCGACAGGATGAACACGCAATGGATGATGGTCTGCCACAGCACGCCTTCGGCGGTGAGGGTGGCGCAGGTCTGTTCGCCGATGTTGGCTACAGCGGTGGCCATGCGCTCCGGCGGGCACAGCGGAATGCCGCCCAGGGCGCCGCTGCCGATGAACGTCTTCAGCAGATGGATCGAGGAGATGCCGATGATCGCCATCGCCAGCTTCACTTTCAGCACGCTGGCGTTGACGTGGCTCAGCCATTCCGGCTGGTCCGGGTGGTTTTCCAGGCGCAGGCGCGACACGAAGGTCTCGTAGCCGCCCACGATGACCATCACCAGCAGGTTGGAGATCATCACCACGTCGATCAGGCCCAGCACGATCAGCATGATCTGCTGCTCGCCCATCGACACCGAGTGCGTGATCAGGTGCCACAGTTCCTTGCCGAACAGGAATACATAGACGCACTGCGCCACGATCAGGCCCAGGTACAGCGGCAGCTGCAGCCAGCGCGAGGCGAAGATCAGGTTGGACAGCGGGGAGGGCGGCAGACGGTTTGCGCTCATGCGGGGGATGCTGCGTTGCGAGGGAGTGGCGAGGTTACCGGCCCACCATGACGGTGCCAAGCCAACGTTCGCACTAGACTTCAGGTTCCTTCCGAACCCCGAGCCGACGCCATGATCGACCTGTATTACTGGCCCACCCCCAACGGCCACAAAGTCACCCTGCTGCTGGAGGAAGCCGGCCTGGAGTACCGCATCCATCCGGTCAACATCGGCTCGGGTGACCAGTTCAAGCCGGAATTCCTGGCCATTTCACCCAACAACAAGATGCCGGCCATCGTCGACCATGCCCCGGCCGATGGCGGCGCCCCGCAGAGCGTGTTCGAATCCGGCGCCATCCTGCTGTACCTGGCCGAGAAGAGTGGCCAGTTCCTGCCCAGCGACCCGCGTGGCCGCGTCACCACCCTGGAATGGCTGTTCTGGCAGATGGCCGGGCTGGGCCCGATGAGCGGCCAGATGGGCCATTTCAACGTCTACGCGCCGGAAAAGATCCCCTATGCCGTCGAGCGCTATGACAACGAAGTGCGCCGCCTGCACGGGGTGATGGACAAGCGCCTGGCCGATCACGCCTTCCTGGCGGGTGATGAATACACCATCGCCGACATGGCCAGCTACCCGTGGATTGGCGCTTACGACAAGATCCCGGTCGATTTCGCCGCCTTCCCGAACCTGAAGCGCTGGCATGACGCCATCGCCGCACGCCCGGCCACCCAGCGTGCCTATGCCCTGCGCCAGCAGGTGAACCCCAACGCCGGCAAGCCGCTGAGCGAGGAAGAGCGCAAGCACCTGTTCGGCCAGCGCTGACCCCAGACGGTAGGTGCCGACCGTTGGTCGGCACTCCTGTTCGGCATGGCGCCATGGGCAGAAGGTCATGCTGCCTTCGTCGGCGGGCTTGGTTAGGATGGGGGCATGACCGCTGTGCGCGTGGCGCGTGGCGGACCTGCCGTTTGCCGGGACCTTCCATGCGCCATCTGTTCGCCTCGCTCGCCCTCATGCTCGCCACTACCACTGCCGCCCACGCTGAAAAACTCACCCTGGAAGCCATCACCGGCCCGCTGCCGCTGTCCGGCCCGACCCTGATGAAGCCCAAGGTGGCCCCGGACGGCTCGCGCGTGACCTTCCTGCGCGGCAAGGACAGCGACCGCAACCAGCTGGACCTGTGGAGCTATGACATCGGCAGCGGCCAGACCCGCCTGCTGGTCGACTCGAAGGTGGTGCTGCCCGGCACCGAGACCCTCAGCGACGAGGAAAAGGCCCGCCGCGAGCGCCAGCGCATCGCCGCGATGACCGGCATCGTCGATTACCAGTGGTCGCCGGACGCGCAGCGCCTGCTGTTCCCGCTGGGCGGCGAACTGTACCTGTACGACCTGAAGCAGCAGGGCGCAGCCGCCGTGCGCCAGCTGACCCACGGCGAAGGCTTCGCCACCGACGCCAAGCTGTCGCCCAAGGGCGGCTTCGTCAGCTTCATCCGCGGCCGCAACCTGTGGGTGATCGACCTGGCCAGCGGCAAGCAGCTGCAGCTGACCACCGATGGCAGCGCGACCATCGGCAACGGCGTGGCCGAGTTCGTCGCCGATGAGGAAATGGACCGCCACACCGGCTACTGGTGGGCGCCGGATGATTCGGCGATTGCCTTTGCCCGCATCGATGAAGCACCGGTGCCGGTGCAGAAGCGCTACGAGGTCTATGCCGACCGCACCGATGTGGTCGAACAGCGCTACCCGGCCGCCGGCGATGCCAACGTGCGCGTGCAGCTGGGCGTGATCGCGCCGGCCGCCGCCGCCACGCCGCGCTGGATCGACCTGGGCAAGGAACAGGACATCTACCTGGCCCGCGTCGACTGGCGTGATGCCCAGCGCGTCACCTACCAGCGCCAGTCGCGTGACCAGAAGCTGCTGGACCTGGTCGAAGTCGACCTGGCCGGAAACGGCACGCGCACGCTGGCCCACGAGACCAGCCCGACCTGGGTGCCGCTGCACAACAGCCTGCGCTTCCTCGACGATGGCAGCGTGCTGTGGTCGTCCGAGCGCACCGGTTTCCAGCACCTCTACCGCATCGATGCCAAGGGCAAGGCCACCGCGCTCACCCACGGTGACTGGTCGGTGGACGAGCTGCTGGCCGTCGACGAGAAGGCCGGCAAGGCCTACTTCCGCGCCGGCATCGACTCGGCGCGCGAAAGCCAGATCTACGCCGTGTCGCTGCAGGGTGGCCAGCCGCAGCGCCTGTCCAAGGCGCCGGGCATGCACACCGCCAGCTTCGCGCGCAACGCCAGCGTGTATGTGGATACCTGGTCCAACAGCACCACGCCGCCGCAGATCGAGCTGTTCCGTGCCAATGGCGAAAAGATCGCCACCCTGCTCGAGAACGATCTGGCCGATCCCAAGCACCCGTACGCGCGCTACCGCGATGCGCAGCGCCCGATCGAGTTCGGCACGCTGACCGCGGCCGACGGCAAGACCCCGCTGAACTACAGCATCATCAGGCCGGCCGGCTTCGACCCGTCCAAGCGCTACCCGGTGGCGGTGTACGTGTATGGCGGTCCGGCCAGCCAGACCGTCACCGACAGCTGGCCCGGCCGTGGCGACCACCTGTTCAACCAGTACCTGGCCCAGCAGGGTTACGTGGTGTTCTCGCTGGACAACCGCGGCACGCCGCGTCGTGGCCGCGATTTCGGCGGCGCGCTGTACGGCAGGCAGGGCACGGTGGAAGTGGCCGACCAGCTGCGCGGCGTGGCCTGGCTGAAGCAGCAGCCGTGGGTGGACCCGGCGCGCATCGGCGTGCAGGGCTGGTCCAACGGCGGCTACATGACCCTGATGCTGCTGGCCAAGGCGTCGGACAGCTATGCCTGCGGCGTGGCCGGTGCACCGGTCACCGACTGGGGCCTGTACGACAGCCACTACACCGAGCGATACATGGACCTGCCCAAGCGCAACGAGGCCGGTTACCGCGAAGCCCGCGTGCTGACCCACATCGAGGGCCTGCGCTCGCCGCTGCTGCTGATCCATGGCATGGCCGATGACAACGTGCTGTTCACCAACTCGACCAGCCTGATGAGCGCGCTGCAGAAGCGCGGCCAGCCGTTCGAACTGATGACCTATCCGGGTGCGAAGCACGGCCTGTCCGGCGCTGATGCACTGCACCGCTACCGCGTTGCCGAGACCTTCCTGGACCGTTGCCTGAAGCCCTGACGGACGCACGGGAAGGAGCCCGCCGATGCAAAAGCCAACCCCGATCCCGGGCTATCGGCCGGCCAGCGCCGGCTGGTGGCGTCGCCACTGGCGCTGGGCGATACCGCTGTCGGTCCTGCTGTTGCTGGGCATGGGCGGCGGCATCATCATCTGGAGCGTGCTGCGCTGGAGCGAGGCCGTACGCGAAAGCCCACCGATGCAGGAAGCGTTGCGCCGCGCGGGTTGCAGCATTGAAGTGGCACAGGTGCTTGGCGAGCCACTGCTTGCCGATGCGATGCCGCTGAGCATCACGCAGACAACCGTCAATGGAGAGCGTGATCTGGGCCTGGTTGTCGGCCTGGAAGGGCCACAGGGGCGCGCCCGGTTGATCGTGGAAGGCACCCGCCGCAATGATGTGTGGGATTACCCGGTGATGTACGTGCTGGGCGAGGACCAGGCGACCTTCGACCTGACTGCGCTGGACGATGCCGAAGCCGCCGGCGAGTGCGCGCTGCAGGAATGCCGTGAGCGCGGTGGGTGCCCACTGATGCTGGCGCTGTGATCCCCGCGCGACGCGCCGGGGTAGAGTCGACTGTCAGTCGACTGCTTTTCGCAGGCTGCCAGAAAACCCCGCGCTGCGCGCGATAGTCGACTGACAGTCGACTCTACCCGGAAAAGGTTCGCGCACGCCTGCCGACCCCGTGACCTCCAGCCGATTGTCGCCATCGCCCTGAGCGCGTAAGTTGCGATCACCCCTTTCCCGGAGTGTTCCATGAAGCCGATCGCGCTGGCCGTTGCCCTGGCCCTGACCGCCGCCCCGCTGCTGTCCGCCCCGCCGGCCCTGGCCGCACCGGCTGCCAAGGCGGCCACCCCCGCCAGTGCGGCCTGGGTGGCCCGCAGCAATGCACTGGCGCAGATCCTGCTCGATGCGCAGGGGCCGTTCCAGCCGGAACAGACGGGTTTCTTCGGCGTGCCCGGCTACGACGACAAGGTGGCCGACCTCGGCCCCGACAACGGCAAGCGCTTCCGCGCCGCGACGGCCAAGGCCCGCGACGAGCTGAAGGCGAAGCTGGCCACCGAGAAGGATCCCAATGTCCGCCAGGACCTGGCGATCATGATCCACGCTGCCGACCAGAGCATCGAAGGCAGCGAGCTCAACGAGAAGTACCTGCTGCCGTGGAGCGATGCACCGCAGACGGTGTTCAGCGGCCTCAACCTGCTGCTGTCCGACCAGGTGCCCGCCGAGCGCCGCGCCAAGGCGATCGACCGCCTGAAGGCCTACGCGGGCCTGCAGCCGGGCGGCACCGCGTTCACCACGCTGGCCCGCCAGCGCTACGAAGAGCGCCTGGGCGACAGCGCGCTGCTGCAGCCGACCCAGATCGAAGTGCAGCAGTCGCTCGACAACGTCGAGACCTACATCACCGGCATCGAGTCGCTGCTGAAGAAGTACCAGGTGGCCGGCGCCGATGAGGCGATGAAGGCCCTGGCCACGCAGCTGAAGGATTACGCCGCCTGGACCCGCAAGGAAGTGCTGCCGAAGGCGCGTACCGATGCACGCCTGCCGGCACCGCTGTATGCGTTCCAGCTCAAGCAGGTCGGCATCGACATCGACCCGAAGCTGCTGATGCAGCGCGCCCAGCTGGAATTCATGGAAACCCGCTCGGCGATGCAGCAGCTGGCGCCGCTGGTGGCGAAGGAGAAGGGCCTGAAGGTGGCCGACCCGAGCGACCCGGTGGCGGTCATCCGCGCGCTGAAGGCCGACAAGATTGCCGATGACCACCTGGAAGGCCATTACCGCAAGGTGATCGATGCGATCGATCCGCTGATCCGCGAACACCGCATCGTCGATGTGCCCAAGCGCGCCATGCAGATGCGCCTGGGTTCGGCGGCGGAGAGTGCGGCCAGCCCGGCCCCGCACTTCCTGCCGGCGCCGCTGGTCAACAACACCGGGCAGCAGGGCACCTTCGTGCTGCCGCTGGGCAACCCGGCCGCCGGCCCGGGCGCGCAGTACGACGATTTCAATTTCGGCTCGGCAGCGTGGACGCTGAGCGCGCACGAGGGCCGCCCCGGCCACGAGCTGCAGTTCACCGCGATGGTCGAGCGCGGCGTGTCGCTGGCGCGCACGATGTTCGCGTTCAATTCGGTGAACGTGGAAGGCTGGGCGCTGTATGCCGAAGCGGAAATGGTGCCGTACGAGCCGTTGGACGGGCAGATGATCGCGCTGCAGTTCCGCCTGCTGCGCGCCGCCCGCGCGATGCTCGACCCGATGCTCAACCTGGGCCTGACCGACCGTGCCAACGGCGAGCGCGTGCTGATCGAGCAGGTCGGCCTGTCCAAGGCGATGGCCACCCAGGAACTGGACCGCTACATGGTGCGCATGCCGGGCCAGGCGGGCAGCTACTTCTATGGCTACACCCGCATCCTCGAACTGCGCATGCAGACCGAACTGGCGCTGGGCGCGAAGTTCGACCGCCTGGCGTTCAACAACTTCCTGCTCGACCAGGGCCTGCTGCCGCCGGACCAGCTGGCAGAAGCGGTGCAGCAGCAGTTCGTGCCGAAGTACCGGTAGCGCCGGGCCGTGCCCGGCGAGCGCAGCGGGAAAGCCGCCGGGCATGGCCCGGCGCTACCGATGCGTCAGCGCTGCGGCTGCGGGGTAATGGTCTGCGTCGGCAACCGCGCCGGCGCCTCCGGGTTCGGCACCCAGATCGCCACGCCGGCCGCGCGCTTCTGCGTGGTCGGAATGCCGATGCCCAGGCCACCCCCCACGTGCGAGCCATAGCTGCCGGCACCCACCGACATGCCGACCGGCGAGCCGCTGCTGCCCACGCCCATCAGGATCACCCCGTTGGCGCCCAGTGCGGCCGCTTCTCGCTTGAGCCGGGCGACGGCGGCGTCAGTCTGGCCCTGGGTGCCAAAGCCCACCGCCGAGGACGATTCCAGCTGGGCAATCTCCAGCGAACCGGCCGGCGGGGTGGAATAGATCTGCACCTGCGCCGGGTCGATCGGCGCACGCGCGCGGCCCAGCATGACCTTGGAGGTGCTGGCGCAACCGGCAGCGGCCAGCAGCATGGCGGTCAACGCGACCCAACGGATGTTCATGGCGTATACCCCTGTAGGACAGTTCGGATCATCGGCCGGGGACTCTGAATCGGCGCCAACACCCGCGCCCGGGCCATGACCGCATGCTGGCACGGCAGGGGTGAGCGTGTCGCCAACGGCGGTAGGCGGCAGCCGCGGGAAGGGCTAAGGTTGGCGGGTAAACCAACCTGAGGGGAGCTGGGCATGGGTGTGATCAGTCTGTTGTGGGGCATCGTGGCGCTGTTGTGGATGATCCTGGCCCTGATCCCGCTGCTGGGCTGGGGCAACTGGTTCCTGATCCCGTTTGCCGCCGTGGGCGCGGTGGTCGCTGCGCTCGGCATCCTCTTCACCCACCCCAGCAAGCGCGGCCGCGCCAAGACCGGCCTGGTCCTGAACGGCATCGTGGTGCTGGTCGGCATCGTCCGCCTGAGCATGGGCGGTGGCGTGATCTGAGCAGCATGGTCTGAGCGGCCTGATCCGAGCAGCATGTTCCGGGTCGCGGCCGCGGGTGCGACAGGGCGTCGCAGGCCCCCGGCCGGGCGCCGGGCAGGGGAGTACAATGCCGGGCTGCGCGAGCCCCCCGCGTGCCTGTGAAACCGCGCCTGGCGCGGCTGCCCCCATGATCATTCGTTCCCGTCCCCACGGCTGGCAACTGCTGTACATCCTGCGCGGTTCCATCGTGCCGGCCATCGCACCGAAGGTGCTGGCCATCCTGGTGCTGTCCATCGCGGTGGCCGCGGTGGTGGAGCTGGCCCCGCCGTTCGGCATCGAGCGGGTCTCGGTCACCCCGTTCACCCTGCTTGGCCTGGTCCTGTCGATCTTCCTCAGCTTCCGCAACAGCGCCTGCTACGACCGCTGGTGGGAGGGCCGCAAGCTGTGGGGCCAGCTCATCTACGAATCGCGCTCGCTGGCGCGGCAGGTGCACCTGCTGCTGGCCGTTGACAGCGGCCGCCGGCGCCGCATTGCCTACCTCACCACCGCCTTCGCCCATGCGCTGGCTGCGCGCCTGCGCGGGCGCATCGTCGCCCTGGTGGCGCTGCCGTGGCTGGACAAGCCGCAGCGCGAGCAGCTGGCCGAGCGCGAGAACGTGCCCGACGCGCTGCTGTCGATGATCGCCGCCGAACTGGCGCAGGCGCTGCGCAGCGGTGAGCTGGAGCCGATCCTCTACACCCAGCTCGAAGACCGCCTGCACGCGATGTCCTCCATCCAGGCCGGCTGCGAGCGCATCCTCAGTACGCCGCTGCCGTTCGCCTACACCCTGCTGCTGCACCGCTGCGCATGGATGTTCTGCGTGCTGCTGCCGTTCGGCCTGGCCAGTTCGCTGGGCTGGGGCACGCCGGTGCTGTCGGCCGTACTGGCGTATGCCTTCTTCGGCCTGGACCAGCTGGGCGAGGAAATGGAAGAGCCCTTCGGCCTGGAGCCGAACGACCTGCCGCTGGACGCCATGGTGCGCACGATCGAGATCGACCAGCTCGACGCGCTCGGCGAACGCCCCCTGCCCGAACCCCTGCTGCCGCAGGGCTACCTGTTGCAATAGCCACTCCTCGGAGCCTGCCATGCCTCATCCCCATTACCGCCCGCGGCGCATGCGCCATGACGAGTTCTCGCGCCGCCTGATGCGCGAAAACACGCTGACCACCGACGACCTGATCTACCCGGTGTTCGTGCACGAGTTGGCCGGCCGCACCGCCGTGCCGTCGATGCCCGGCGTGGAGCGCCTGTCGATCGAGGAACTGCTGAAGGTGGCCGAAGAGGCGCTGGAGCTGGGTATCCCGGTGATCGACCTGTTCCCGGTGATCGACAGCTCGCAGAAGTCGCTGGATGCATCGGCCGCGTGGGCGGAGGACGGCCTGGCGCAGCGTGCGATCCACGCGCTGAAGACACGCTTCCCGGAACTGGGCGTGATGACCGACGTGGCCCTGGACCCGTACACCACCCATGGCCAGGACGGGATCATCGACGACAAGGGCTACGTGCTCAACGACATCACCGTCGAGGCGCTGGTGAAGCAGTCGCTGTCGCATGCCGAAGCCGGCGCCGACATCATCTCGCCCTCGGACATGATGGACGGCCGCATCGGCGCGATCCGCCGTGCGCTGGATGCCGACCACCACCTCAACGTGCGCATCATGGCCTACTCGGCCAAGTACGCCTCGGCGTTCTACGGCCCGTTCCGTGATGCGGTGGGCAGCGCCGGCAGCCTCGGCAAGGCCGACAAGAAGACCTACCAGATGGACCCGGCCAACGGCGACGAGGCCCTGCGCGAGATCGCGCTGGACCTGGAAGAGGGCGCGGACATGGTGATGGTCAAGCCGGGCATGCCCTACCTGGACCTGGTGCGCCGGGTGAAGGAGACGTTCGGCGTGCCGACCTTCGCCTACCAGGTCAGCGGCGAGTACGCGATGATGAAGGCCGCCTTCGCCAATGGCTGGCTGGACGAGCGCGCCTGCGTGCTGGAATCGCTGCTGGGCTTCAAGCGCGCCGGTGCCGATGGCGTGCTGACCTATTTCGCGCCGCAGGTGGCGCGTTGGCTGCGCGAGCGCTGACAATAGCGCTCACGACGGACGGAGGAACACGCGATGGGACCGGAAATGGGATGGATGCAATGGCTGATCTGGGGCACCGGCACGCTGGTGTTCGGCGCCATCATCATCGGCGTGTTCATTGCTGCCTGGCGCGCCAGCCGGCGCCCGCCGGAGCAGCTCTCCGCCGCCGCCCACGTCGCCCGTGAGCAGGCCCTGCCGGAAAGCGTGCAGGCCGAACTGGCCGCGCTGAACCGGCGCAAGGACAACGGCCAGCTGAGCGAAGTGGAGTACGAGAAGCAGCGCGCCCAGGTGTTGGCGCGCTGATCGTCAATGCCCGGGGTCGGATCCCTTTCCGCAGGAAAGGGCTCTGACCCCATCGCGGGCGTCATCCACGCCCGGCGTGGATCTACCGCACGCACCCGGCCACGGCCACCACCTTCGGCACCGCCAGGCGGTACACATCCACGCCACCGGCGCGCGGTGCCCTGGCCGCACTGCTGGCCACCATCATCTCGCCCGGTTTGGCGTTGTCGACCACCGGCGCGCCGGTCCAGCCGCCGGTCTGGTTGAACGACAGCCCCAGCGGCTGCAGCGCGGCACCGCTCCAGGCGCAGGCGCTGCTCATCACCTGCGACGCCTCGCCGTTGCCACGGCTGAACACCACCGCGCTGTCATTGCCCAGCCAATCGCCGTCGGTTTCGTCGGCGGCCGTGTTGAGCGCGGCCAGGGCCACGGCAGCACCGCGCACGCCCTGCGCATCCAGCGGCGCCACGAACAGATCCCAGCCCGCGCCACGGCCCTGGTCGCGCGCGAACAGCAGCCGGCGGCCATCGGCGCTGAGGGCCGCGCCGCGCTCGGCACGGCTGCCATCCTTGCCAGCCAACGCCTGTGCGCGGCCCACGCTGCCATCGGCCGCCACCGGTACGCGGTACAGGGCCAGCGCGCCTTCGCGGCCAGCGGCGAACAGCAGCCAATGGCCATCACGGCTGAAATAAGGATCCAGCGCCTCGCCGGCCACACCTACCGGCAGGACCTGGGCCTGCTGCCAGCGGCCGTCCACCACCCGTGCCTGCCACAGCCCCCAGCCGGCCTCGCCACGGCGGGCGAAGACGATGCGCTGGCCGTCGGCACTGATCGTCGCCCGGCCCTCGTCGGCGCGGGTGGAGACCACGCCCATGCCCTCGATGCCGTACTCGTTCAACGCCATCGCCACGGGGGCAGAGAGTAGACTGGCGGCAAGCACCAGCAGGGTCGGGGTGATGCGCATCATCCGGGTCCTTGCACGAAAGTGCACCAGTCTAGCCAGCTTGAGGATTCCATGACCGATCGTTACGCCGTCTTCGGACACCCCGTTGCCCACTCGAAGTCGCCGCTGATCCACGCGACGTTCGGTCGCCAGGAAGGCATCAGCATCGACTACCGCGCGATCGACCTGGCCCCGGATGCCTTCCTGGCCGGGCTGGAAGCGTTTGCCGCCGAAGGCGGTGCCGGCGCCAATGTCACCTCGCCGCACAAGGAAGCCGCGTTCTCGGTGTGCACCACGCTGACCGCGCGCGCGCGCCGCGCCGGCTCGGTCAACACCCTGCTGCGCAAGGGCGACCGCTGGCACGGCGACACCACCGATGGCATCGGCCTGGTGCGTGACCTGACCGACCGCCACGGCCTGGACCTGCGCGGCCGCCGCGTGCTGCTGATCGGCGCCGGTGGTTCGGCACGCAGCGTCGCCCCGGCGCTGCTCGATGCCGGCATCACCGAGCTGGTGGTGGTCAACCGCACGCCGGAACGCGCCGACGAACTGATCGATGCCATGGGCGAACCGGGCCGCGCGCTCAGCCGCTACTGGGAAGACCTGCGCGAGCTGGGCGATTTCGAGCTGATCCTCAACGCCACCTCGGCCGGCCGCGACCGCGACGTGGAATTCAAGCTGCCGCTGTCGCTGGTCAATTCGATGACCACGGCGGTGGACCTGAACTACGGCGAGGCGGCCATCGCCTTCCTGGCCTGGGCGCGCGCGGCCAATTGCCGCAATACCGTCGATGGCCTGGGCATGCTGGTCGAGCAGGCCGCCGAGAGCTTCCTGCAGTGGCACGGCGTGCGCCCGCAGACCGACGAGGTCTACCAGCAGCTGCGTGCCGGTGCCGGCGCGTTTGCCGGCCAGGACTGATCGATGGACAGTTCCTCGCTGCTGCTGAGCGTGCTGAGCATGATCGGCGTGCGCCTGCCGGTGCTGATCGCCCTGTGCGTCGGCCTGGTCTGGGTGGTGGGCGCGCCGCGCGATGCGGCCCGCAGCGGTGCGCTGGCCGGGCTGGTGCTGCTGCTGGTGGCCAACCTGGGTGGCGTGGTCGCCAACGTGGTGCCGCTGTGGCTGGTCAGCAGTGGCGATTTCACCGCCATCTCGGCGATGAGCGCAGTGCTGGGCGGCGTGCAGTTCGTGCTGTCGCTGCTGACCGCCTTCGGCATCGTGCTGATCGTCTGGGCCCTGGTGCGCGTGCTGCGCCAGCGCCCGCCGCTGCCGCCTGCGGCAGGCCGGTAGCGCCGGGCCCAGCCCGGCGGGGGTAGTGGCGGGCGCGAACCACGCCCGC